>NZ_CAUVXL010000175.1:0-10250 GCF_963555915.1 Protofrankia sp. Cas4 | reverse complement strand
GGGGGTGACCCGGATGTGCTCGTCGGACCCGATGGCGCTGAACCGTTCGAGGAGCCCGAGCTCCCTGCGGAGGATCATCCGTTCGGCCCGCAGCCGGGCCGCGGCATCGGGTGCGGCGAGCAGCGCCTGGCGTTCGGCTGTCTGGGTCACCACGGAGGCAGCAACGATGTAGGACAACATCCGGGGGTCATCGGGAAGATCGGGAAGTCGGAGCTCGGCGGCCTGGGAGCTCGAGAGCCGGGCGGCGTAGTCGTGGAGCAGCTTCGTCACGACGGGGACCTGCGCGGCCGCATCCTGGGCGTCCCCGATCCCGTCGCTGAGATACTCCACGTCGCCGGTGAGGTAGGGACGGCTGGTCCGGTCCACCGCCAGCACCCGGAACTTCGCCCCGCCCGATGCGATGATCGAGAAGCGTCCGTCGGTATGCCGGTCGATCCGGCGGACGTTCGCCGTGCAGCCGATCTCGTGGAAGGTCGGGAGGTCGTCCGTCCCGGTCTCCCTGCCGTGGCGGATGGCGACGACCCCGAACCGGCGCGGCTCACCTGCGGCAAGGTCCAGCAGCTCGGCGACAAGCACCCGGTAGCGGTGTTCGAAGATCTTCAGTGGGAGCAGGAGGCCGGGGAGCAGCACGGTCCCCAACGGGAACAGGGCTAGCCGTTCGGTCATGACGGAAACACCTGTTTCAGGTCGGGGAACCTCCTGAGATGCCGCTGGACGCGATCAGGCTCCGAACCCATCATGGGCCCGTCGCCGGCAGGACGCTCGGTTGGCAGCGCCCGGCAATGGTGCGCGCAGCGTCGCGGTGCTGGGGCCGGATGTGTGCCGGCAGCCGTACGCTACTGTTACGCGACATACTGTTGCCCCGATGAGGGGTGCGGCGGGAGGCGTTTCCGTGGTCGAACCCACGCCGGAGCTGCTGGTCGTCGGTGCATCGTCGGACCCGGTGCGGTCGCGCGGTGCCGGTGCTTCCGATGATCTTGATTGTGCCGGTGATCGGGGTGGGCCGGCTGATCGGAGTGGCCCATCTGATCGGCGGGCGGAGCCGGCAGCCGTCGGGGACGGCCGCCACGGGGACGGCCGCCATCAGGTGATCGACGCGCTGCGCGGCCTGGTGCGGGTCACCGCCATCCTGCCACCACGGCTTGCCCTGGTCGTCGCCCCGCCCGACGGTACTGACGCGTTGGCCCGCCTGCCCGGTGTCGTGGGCGTGTTCACCCATACCGTGCCGGCGGGCCTGCGCGAGACCCTGACCGCGACGGAGAACCTCTTCGTCGATGCCTGGCTCGCCCGTGTGGCGGGCAAGCACCGGTCGGGGGAGGGGCTGCCCTGGGACGCCCCCGGCCGGTTGCCACCGGACCCTGCGGGCAGGGTGGGCGGCCCGCCATCCGACACCGGGTGAACCGGTGAACTGTGTCACGGCCACCCGGTGTGGGTCGTCACAGGATCCGACTGGATGGCTGCCAGTCAAATGTTCCCGACGACATACGCGCCATCGCGTACAGCCGGTCGCCGACCCTCGCGACAACCTCCAGATGCCGGTCGAACGAACTCTGGATCATTGTCACCGCGTCGACGTGTCCGAGTTCGGTGCCGAAGGGTCTCGGCGGGCTCCACGGAAACCCGTATGCGTCGTTGTTCCGCCAGAAGTGGACCAGACCACCGGCGGCGGACGGCGCCACGACCTCGAAGTTGCCCAGTCGGCCGAACTGGCTCTGGACCAGTACGGGATTACCGACCACGCCTTCGGCGAACACCACCGAGGTCCGCCACAGCCCGTCCTCGGCACGGTAGAGGTGCACCAGGCGGCCGCCGGCCAGTGCGACAGCCTCCAGATTGCCGGCGCCGAAATTTCCCTGGATGAGGCTGACCGCGTCGACCCGGCCGAGGTTCGCCGCCGCGAGAACCGGCCGACTCCACGGGTAACCGGCGACATCGTTGTCGCGGGAGAGATGCAGCAGGCCGACGTCGCGAGCCGGGACGAGTAGTTCGAACGTGCCCAGTCGTCCCAGCCGACTGTGGATCAGCGACGGTGTCCCGGCCACGCCGTCCATCAGGTGGGCGGGCTCGTGCCAGCGCAGCGACGATCCGCCGTCGCGCCAGAAGAACACCAGCGACTGCCCGATCCGGGCGATCACCTCGAGCGCTCCGGGGGTCGCCAGTCGACTCTGGATCATGGAGAGGGCGTCGATCGGGCCGCTTGCCTGTGCGATCTGGAACGGCTCCCGCCACTGCAGGCCCGGGGCGTCGTTGTCCCGCCACAGGTGGGTCACGCCGGCGAACGAGGACGGTACGACCAGCTCGAAGTTGCCGGCCTGACCGTAGTTGCCCTGTACCAGGACCGGATTGCCGGCCACGCCTGCACCCCAGCCGATGTGGCTCGGGGTGTATCGGCACATCTCGAAGCTGTTGGATCGCATCAGGCAGGTGACGCTGTCCGGTGCGCAGCCGTCACAGTTGCCGTTGGGAGTCCCGAACCGTCCCCAGGCGCCACCGCAGTTACAGCCACTGGCGGCGTACTCGTCGGGGCAGCCGAAGATGTGCCCGGTCTCGTGGGCGAAGACGCGGTCGAGGTTGTCCGGACCCCAACCGTCGTTGTCGTAGGACAGGACGAGCCGGGGCCCGCCGACCGAACTGTACGCGAAGTATGACAGCGGGTACTTGGTCATGAATGCGCAGTAGGACCATCGCGTCACATGAAAGTCGCGCAGGTCGTCGACGAAGTCGTAGACGCCGTCGAAGTTCGGCGTGTAGCCGAGCTGGCGCATGGCCGGATCTCGCCAGAGCGCCTCCAGATCGGCTGCGGCGGGATCCGGGGGTGTCGAGATCCGAACGATTCGGATGTCGTAGCTGAACGTAAGGTCTGCCGCCGGATTGGTGGTTGCGTACCAGGACAGCCCGTTCTGGACCTCCGCGACGACCTTGGTGCGTTCCGCGGCGGTGAACTGGAGATCGGCCGTCGGCCCTTCGACGATGACCAGGCCGACCGCGACGCTGCCTTCCATGAAGCTGCTGGTGGTCCTGACGTCGACCGGATGCCCGATCGGCTCGCCTATCCGGTCGCCGGTGGCGTTGGCGGTCAGCGACCGTACGGTGCCCGCTGCGGGTGTGCCGGGTGTGCCGGGTGTGCCGGGTGTGCCGGGGGAGTCGTGCTCGGCCGGGGCGTCGTTGACGGGGCCGGGATCGAGCCTGGACGAGCCTCGCGGCGGTGGGATGTCGGTACAGGACCCGTCCATGTCCCAGGGCTCGTCAGCTCTGACCCGGTCCTGCTTGGCCTGCTGGTAGTCGGCGCTGGCCCGTAACTGGAAGGCCGCCAGGCCGAGGCGTTCGATCCGGTCCAGCTCAGCCGGGTCGAGTGGGATGGTGGCGGGCACCTGGGCAGCCGCGGTGGCACGCACGTCCGCTCGCAGGGAGGAGATCGCATCGGCCGCGCTGACGATGTTGACTCGGCCGTAGCGGTGGAATATCCGCATGGCCTCCTGGGCGGCCGAGAGCCGTCCGGCGGGATCTGTTGCGTCAACGGTAGCGGTAGCGATATCTGCCGGCGCGTCGGCATTCATCATGATGATTTGCTCGTTGGCTGGTATGTCCCCCGCCATGGGTGATCTGTGTCCCTTCTGCTGGGCAGCTGTGCGGAGTTGTACCGGGTTGATCTAGAGTTGTGTTGCGTTTGGGAAAACTGTGCACCCGGATGCCGGGCCGGCTCTGCACGTGGAGGCCGGGCCGGCGCTGCACTCGGATGCCGGGCCGGCGCTGCGCCAGGACGCGGCGGTACCCCCCTCGGGTACCAGGCGATGCCCCGGGTAACCGGTGGTAACCAGGCGCAGGGCAGTACCCAGCGCGCGTCAGTATCCAGGTGCACGTCGGCGTTCACGCACACTGCTGGGCGGCGGGCGTGAACCCGGACGGTCGGTCAGGGGCCACGGCCAGCGGTGTCGCCAGCCGTGTACGCGCCGGACCACCGTGTGCACCCGGAAGAGGTGGGAGCGGATGCCAGCTCCCGCTGCGGCGGGCCCGCCATGATCCAGCGGGCCCGCTTCTACCGTTTTCGGCCCGATCGGCCGGCTCCGAGAGCCTGTTTTGAATCTTCTGTCCGGGTCAGCCCATCGAGGTTCGGATCAGCCCATCGGGCGTCGGGTCGGACCCGAGGGCGGCGGTTCGCCCCGGAGCTGGGTGTCACCCCAACCGATGCTCCCCTGCAGGGAGGGCTGGAGGTGCTGGCCCTGTTGAACCTGCGAACCCGGTGGGCTCTGTTGGCCTCCACGTGCCTGCGCCGCCATCGCCTCGGCCACGTTGTGCATGATGGCTTCCACCAGCCGCACCGCCTGTGTCGTGGGCAGGTTCAGCACAACCTCGGCGTCGCCGGCGATCTGGAACCGTACGGACACATCCACCATGTCGCAATCCCCATCTCCGGTTAGGTCTCCTGCGGGCCCGCACAGGCGCGAAATAATGCCATATTCGCGCCTCCTTCGACCGTGATCATGCCTCGATCAGCGTGCATGTGCGGTCCCGGTCCATCTGCCGCACAGATCACGGTACGTCGCGGCGTTCCGTAGCCGTATGCGGCCTCGCAACCGAGAGGTCGGACCAGCCGTACCGATCACGGTTGGGTAGTGTCCGGACGGTGACCGCAGCATATTGCACCGTGGCTGACTGTATTGCCGAGCTCGACCGCAGCTATCCTCCGTCCTGGGCGCAGTCGTGGGATGCTGTGGGGCTCACGGTCGGAGACCCGCAGATGCCGGTTCACCATGCACTGTTCGCCGTCGACCCAACACTCGACGTCGCACGGGAAGCCGTTGGTTGCGGTGCGCAGCTTCTGGTCACCCATCATTCGTTGTTTCTCCGCAGTGTTCACGGTGTTGCGGAGACCGACGCGGGTGGCCGGGTCGTGGCAACCCTCATCCGTGGGGGCGTGGCGCTGTTCAGCGCGCACACCAACGCCGATGTGGCCTGCCCCGGTGTGAGTGACGCGCTCGCGGGGGTCCTCGGGCTGCGCGACGTCGGGCCGCTCACCGAGCCGCCTGGCCCGCAGCCGCCTGGCCCGCAGCAGCCCGGGGCCGAGCCTGGTAACGGCGGACTGGGCCGCGTCGGCAACCTGGCCGAATCCGAACCACTCGGCGCGTTCTGCGCGCGGGTGGCGGCCGCGCTGCCCGCCACGGCGGGCGGGGTGCGTACCACCGGTGCGCCGCAACGCCCGGTGCGCCGGATCGCGGTCTGTGGCGGTTCTGGCGGCGAGCTGGTGGGCGCCGCTGCGCGTGCCGGAGCCGATGTGCTGGTAACCGCCGATGGGCGTCACCACCACGTCCTGGACGCCGTCAGCGCGCACGACGTCGCCCTGGTGGACGTGGCGCACTGGGCGAGCGAATGGCCGTGGTTGCAGGTCGCCTCCGCGCGGCTGGGCGCAGGCCTGGCCGGGCGAGGTCGTACGGTGAACACAACGGTTTCCAGTCTGGTCACCGACCCGTGGCGGTGGCATGCGAGCTCATCGGGGCCAGCCGCCGGCCAAGCGTAGCGAGCCGGACAGCCCTATCCTCGGGCGCTCTGGGCACGGTGAGCGTGACACGCACGACAGCGCGCTCGGTGAGTGCGGTTTTGTAAGCGCGGTTTTGTAAGCACAGGGAGGAGCACATGAAGGCCGACCCAGCGACCCAGCTTCGCCTGCTGTCCGTGCAGGCGATCGACTCGAGCCTTGACCGGCTCGCCGCGCGGCGGCGGAACCTGCCTGAGCTTGCCGAGATCGACAAGCTGAGTGCGCAGCTCGCCGCGCTCAATGACGACCTGGTTCGGGTCTCGACGGAGCTGCGGGACCGAGGCCGTTCGCAGCAGAAGCTGGACGACGAGGTCGACCTGGTGCGGGCGCGGGCGGTCCGGGACCAGAAACGTCTCGACTCCGGGCAGATCACCAGTTCCCGCGAACTGGAAAATCTTCAGGCGGAGATCGCCTCGCTCGCTCGCCGGCAGAACGCACTTGAGGACGAGACGCTGGCGCTGATGGAGGTCATCGAGGGGCTCCAGACGCGCGCGGGGGTGATCCGGGCCGATCAGGAACGCCTTGAGGCCGAGCTGGCGGTAGCCGCCGGCAGGCGGGACACCGCGCTCGCGGAGATCGACGATGAAACGGGCGCTCGTCGCGGTGAACGCGAGGCCACCATCCCGACCCTTCCCGCCGATCTGGTAACCCTTTACGAACGGCTGCGCTCTTCATCCGCCGGTGTCGGCGCGGCCAGGCTCGTCCGGCGGCGGTGTGAAGGATGTCACCTGGAACTGTCCGGCGCCGATGTGCGTGACGTCGCGGCGGCCGCCCCGGACGAAGTGGTGCGCTGTGAGGAATGCCGGCGCATCCTCGTCCGGACCGTCGAATCGGGCCTGTGAGCACCGGTGATGGGAGAAGATCATGAATGACCGTCCGTCGCGCCGGCTTGTCGTCGAAGCCGACGGCGGATCACGGGGCAATCCGGGCCCGGCCGGGTACGGAGCGCTCGTGCGGGACGCCGAAACAGGGGACGTGCTGGCCGAGCGGGCCGGGGCGATCGGTCGGGCGACCAACAATGTCGCTGAGTACCAGGGGCTGATCGCGGGTCTGCGCGCGGCGGCCGACATCGACCCGAACGCCGTCGTCGAGGTCCGGATGGACTCGAAGCTGGTCGTCGAGCAGATGAGCGGACGCTGGAAGATCAAGCATCCGGCGATGCGCCCGCTGGCGATGCAAGCCGCGGACGTCGCGCTCGGTTTCCCGCAGGTCCGCTACGGCTGGATTCCGCGGGAGCGCAACGGCCATGCCGACCGGCTGGCGAACGAGGCCATGGACGCGGCTGCCCAGGGACGAACCTGGGAGCCGCCGGAACCCCAGTCGCCCGAGCCCACACCGCACCGGGCGCCGACCACGAACCGGCTGTCCGGATGGATGGCTCCACCTGCGCCACCCACGACCACCGTGTTGCTGCGCCACGGGCAGACCCCGATGTCGGTGGAGAAGCGCTTCAGCGGCACGGTGGACGCAGGTCTGACCGACGTCGGCTATGCACAGGCCGACGCGGTGGCGGTACGGCTGCGTGAGGTCGAGTTCGAGGCGGTGTACTGCTCGCCGCTCAAGCGAGCCCGCCAGACCGCGGACGCCCTCGGCCGGGACTACGTCGTCGACGACGACGTGCGGGAGACCGACTTCGGCACCTGGGAGGGACTGACCTTCGGCGAGGTCCGCCAGCGTTTCCCGGAGGAGCTCAACGCCTGGCTGGCTGATCCGTCGGTGCCGCCGCCCGGTGGCGAGAGCATCCTGGACACGGTCGGGCGGGTCACCGCCGCCCGGGACCGCATCTGTGCCGCGCATCCGGGCGCACGGATCCTCGTCGTCTCGCACGTGACGCCCATCAAGGCTCTGACACAGCTGGCGCTCGACGCCTCACCCGCGGTGCTCTACCGGCTGCACCTCGATCTGGTGTCGATGTCGACGATCGACTGGTATTCGGACGGTCCGGCGGTGCTGCGCGGCTTCAACGACGGGATCCACGCCGCCCACCTGGTCGAGGAAGGCCAGTAGCGCGGATGGTGACCGGGTTGGGTGACCCCGACCCGGTTGGGTGAATGGTTGGGGCGAGCGGGGTTGGCGGGTGGGGTGGTCAGCGGTTGCCGCGACGGTACTGACGTACCTCCTTGCGGACCTTGATCTGGGTGATCAGCCCGATCAGGAGGCCGATGACGAGGCCGGCCGTCGCTGACGCCGCGAGCGCGCCCGCGACCGACATGTTGTGGAACGAACCGAACAGCCAGATGTTGACCCGGGCGTTGTTCTTCAGCACGAACATGATCACGGCGATGGCGATCAGTAGGACCACAACGGTAACCGCGTAGGTGGTGTAACCGATGCCTCGGCGCTGCGCGGCCGACTCGGGCGCGGGGCCGGTTCCGCCGGGTGTAGCGGGCGCTGGCCCTGGTGCGGCGGGTACCGGTCCGCCGGGCTGTGGCGCAGGAGCGCTCCCAGCCGGCGGTACAACCGGCCGGGTGTAGTCGATTTTCCTGGCGGATTGATCTCCGGGCGTCGTCAAGGCCGATCCCCGTCCCTTGTGTCATGAGCGACCCGACAGTCGGTCTGCGCTGTCTTCGACATGCAGTATCCCAATACGTGGTTGTCACGCCAGGCCGGACCCGGTCGCGGTGTCATATGCTCAGGATCACGGATGAGTCGGCCAGGCGGTCGCGTCGGTTCCGCTGCGGTCGGTTCCGCTGCGGTGGAGCCGCCGAGGAACGTCCGGGCTCCACAGGGCGGGGTGGTGGGTAACACCCACCCGGGGTGACCCGCGGGACAGTGCCACAGAAAACAGACCGCCGGTGTCCTCGGATGCCGGTAAGGGTGAAACGGTGCGGTAAGAGCGCACCAGCGCCCGGGGTGACCCGGGCGGCTAGGTAAACCCCACCCGGAGCAAGGTCGAAAGGTTCCGGGGCCGTGAGGCCCGGGAACTGCGCAGGCGTTCGAGGGCTGCCCGCCCGAGCCTGCGGGTGGACCGCTGGAGGCTGTCGGTAACGCCAGCCCGAGATAGATGACCGCCGGTCGGGGGCCGCAAGGCGTCCGGCCTACAGAACCCGGCGTACCGGCCGACTCATCCGTCGTACCTGCGCCGATGTCCGGATCATGCCGCTGACCTGGGCATCTGGCCTTTCGTGGTCGGTCGTGACCGTGCCGTGCGCGCTGGTCATGTTCAACATCGAGCGCGAACTGGTGGATCAGACCAGAACGCATCGGTTCACGAGGCTGAAGAAGGATGTGAATCTGATGCTGCGATAGAAGCATCAGATTCACATCGTTGAGAGCGGAGGCGGTCGGCCTGTTTCCGATGCCCAGGAACGGCCGGCGCGGGATGTCGGCCAACAGACGTGTGGTTCTGGCGGTGGGCTGGGCCACCCTGTCGCGTCGGGCACCGCTAGGATCTCGCATGGTGTTGTAGGGCGTATTGGGGGGTTTCGCAATGGTGACCGGTGGATGCCGTGGTCAGCGCGTGACAGTTCCCGCGTCATGATTGTCAACGAGGGGCGGGTGGCGGCGGCGCTGCCCGGCTATGAGCTGGGTGCCCAGCTGGGTGCGGGTGCGTTCGGGTTGGTGTTGGCGGGCCGGCACCGGGAGCTGCACCGCGATGTGGCGATCAAGATTCTGCCGGGCGGGCCGGGCGGGCCGGGCGGGACTGCGGAGAAGAGCCGCGCCGAGGCGCGGTTACTCGCAGCGTTGGACCATCCTCATATCGTCCGGGTCTATGACGCGGTCGCCGCAGACGATCTGCATCTGATCGTGATGGAGCTGTTGGGCGGGGGGACATTGACCCGCCGGAGGGCGGGTATGTCGGCGGAGGCGGCGTGTGCGGTCGGGCTAGCGGTGGCTGCGGCGTTGTCCTGCGCGCATGGTCGGGGGGTGCTGCACCGTGACATCAAACCGGACAACATTCTGTTCGACACCGCCGGCCTGCTGAAAGTCACCGATTTCGGTATCGCGAAAATCGTGGAGGGGTCGGCGACTACCGCGAGCGCGGTGATCGGTATTCCGCGGTATATGGCCCCTGAGCAGATCCTCGGTGGCCGGCTGAGCCCGGCCACCGACCTGTATGCGCTGGGGGTGTTGCTGTATGAGCTGCTGGCCGGGACGCCGCCGTTTGATCCGGCGCTGCCGGCCCCGGCGCTTGTCCACCATCATCTCAATGTTCTTCCGTCGCCGCCGGTTGGGGTGCCGGCCCCGGTGGCGGATCTGGTGATGCGCACGTTGGCGAAGGATCCCGCGGCCCGACCGCAGTCGGCCCACGCGTTCGCTCTGGATCTGGCTCGGGCTGCGGCTGTCGTCTACGGCTCGGGTTGGACGGTCCGGGCCGGGATCGGGCTGCGTCTCGATGATGACATCCGCACCGCCGCCGAGACGCTGTCCACCCCCACCCGGCCGTCCGGCCCGGCGATCCCCGGCCCGGCGATCCCCGCCCCGCCGCCGCCCGACAGCAGCGAATTACCCACCCGCAGGGCCGGTCGGCCGCCGTCGGGCAGGCCATCGGCTGGTCCGCCCACCCGACAGGCCAGCAGTGCCCTGACCGGGCTGCGGCGCCGGCGCCTACCTGCCGCCGCCATCGCGGTGCTGCTCGCTGTTGCCGGTACCGTCCTAGCCGTCACCGTCGCCTGTGGCGGGGATTCCACCACTGCCCATCCGTTGGGTTCCCCCCTGATCGGCCACACCGGCGCGGTGTGGTCGGTGGCGTTCGCCTCGGACGGGCGCACCCTGG
>NZ_CAUVXL010000174.1:5705-11965 GCF_963555915.1 Protofrankia sp. Cas4 | reverse complement strand
CAGGGACTCCCTGGTGCTTTCGAGCATCGCGCTGAGGGTGAGTACAGCCGATGGTGCACAGTCTTTCACGATGCTGCGGGTCGCGTCCTGCATCCGATTCTTGCGCGGGGGGTTGACGGGCACCGCGATGACCTGCGCGTAGAGGCACCCGAAGTACGCGACGATGAAGTCCAGACCCTGCGGGAAGAGCAACAGTACTCTGTCACCAGGTTTGCAGCCCCAACTCAGCTGCCGGGCCACGGCAAGCGCCCGTGCGTGCAGCTCGCCGTAGGTCAGCACCGCTTCCTCCTCCCCATGTTCAGTCAGGAACACGTACGCCCTGTTGGCCGGCTCGGCGGCGGCGCGGCCCTGGAGGATCTCCGGGAGCAGTGGTCTGTTCCTCACCATTCTCCTTCCATTGGTCGGAGGGACCCGGACGGAAGCGGCTCCAGCGAGACCGGAAGGTGCTTCAGACCGCGGACGATGAAACTGTGGTCCTGCCAGTCGAGTTCCTCGGTCCGCAGTTTCAGACGCTGGGGACGCCGGTAGAGGCGCTCGAAGGCGACCTCCGCCTGCAGCTGCGCCAGCAGCCCGCCGAGGCAGCCGTGCATTCCGTACCCGAATGCGAGGTGCCCCTTCGTGTCGCGGGTGATGTCGAACTCGTCCGGCCGGCTGAACACCGCGGGGTCGCGGTTCGCGGCGCCGAGACACAGGAGAATCTGCTCTCCCGCCCGTATCTGCTTTCCGTCGATTTCGACATCGCGCGTGGCCAGGCGCTTGGTCAGCTGGAGCGGGCTGTCGTAGCGCAATGCCTCGTCGACGGTACTCTTCGCCAGCTCTGGCCGACGGTGGAGCAGGGCGCCCTGATCCGGGTGCGCAAGCAAAGCGCGGAGGCCGTTGCCTATCAGGGATTTCGTGGTTTCGTTGCCGGCCACGAAGCACATGATGCAGACGAAAACGAGTTCTTCATCGCTGAGCGTGTCACCACCGCCGGTCGCCGCGGCGAGCAGCTGGGTTATCAGGTCGTCGCCGGGCCGGGACCGGCGTTGCGCGACCACGTCGTCCAGGGCGTCCGCGAACTCTTCGACGACATCGCACACATGCGTAAAATCACCGGCTTTCATCAGCCCTGGTTCGAGCAGGAACCGGATGTCATGCGTCCATTGGCCGACGCGTTCGCGCAGGCCGTCCGGGAGCGCCATCCAGTCGCACATGATCGTGACCGGCAGCAGCGCGGCAAAGTCGGCGACGGCGTCCATACCGCCGTCGTCCCACGCCTGCGCCACCAGCTGCTCGGCAACCGCCGAGATACGGGGACGGAGTTTGACGATTTCCTGTGCGGTGAACACCCGGTTCACCAGTGCACGCAGCCGTGCGTGGTCCGGGTTGTCGGTGAAGACCAGCGACTTCTTCCCCAGCCGGACGATCCGGGCTACGTTGTCGTGCGCCAGCCGATTCGCCTGCCGGCTGATCAATTGAGGTATGAGTCCGGCGCTGAACGTGCGGTCACGCAGGACACCCTGCACGTCGGCGTGCCGCGTGAGAACCCACATCCCCAGCGTCCGGTGGACGGGCTGTGCCTGGCGAAGCTGCCGATAGAGCGGGTAGGGGTCGCGTCGGAACTCGGCGCTGAACGGGTTGAACCGAATGGGCGCCGGCCCGGGTCCGGCGGTGTCGGCAGTTGCCGTGCTACCCGTCTCCGACGTCATCGCGCCGGCACCCCACGACCGTTGAAATACGTGCTCCTGAAGGGCTGAAGAACGATCCTGAGAAGGCAGATCTTTCCCATCCGGAAGCCAAGAGCAGAGAGTTTCAGATAGCGCTCGTACCGGGCGACCACCTCCGGTCCGACAAGATGAACGGCTTCCTCGCGATGCATTCGCAGCCGACGTGCCCACTGTTCACACGTCCAGGCGTAGTCGAGCCGGCCGTTGTGCACCGATTGAACCTCGAAAATACCCTCCGCGGCGGCGGTGATCTCCGCGAGCGTCGGCAGATCCGCTGCCGGAAATATCTCCCGCTGGATGAAGTGGCTCGCATTCTCACGGGACATGTTCGCGTAGGCGATGGTCTGCAGCGACAACACGCCGTCCTTGTTCAGCCAGGTGCGGCAGCGGGTGAAGAACTCCCGGTACAGGTGGATCTTCTCAGCTGACGAGTCCTCGGGGGTGGCGAAGTGCTCAAAGGCGCCGATGGAGATAATTCCGTCGAACTGGATGTCGGGTTCGTAGTGCAGCCAGTTCTGCGTACGCACTTCCACACCTGGGTACTCCTGGGACCGGACGAAAGCCGCCTGCTCATCACTGAGCGTGAGACCGACCGACCGTTGAACGCGGCAGCTCTCCGCCAACCGCTTCAGGATCGCACCCCACCCACAGCCGATGTCGAGCACGGTCGCGGCACCATCAGCCCGAATCGCGTCCAGGTGAAATTGCAGCTTCCGCTCCTGGGCGGTTTCGAGTGTGTCGTCGGCGCCTTCCCGCATCGCACACGAATAGGTGAGTGACTGGTCGAGCCAAAGACGGTAGAACGCGTTCCCGGCATCGTAGTGATGCCGGATGGCAGCCGCCGCACCGGCGGTACGGTCGCTTTCGAATGATTCAGTCACGGCTACGCCACGTGCCGCTGATTCTGCTCGTACAGATGTGCGGCGATTGCATTGATTGTCGGGTTCTCGAACAACGCCGCGGGCGGCAGGTCGACGCCGTAGCGTTCCTCTATCTCCATCAGCAGGGCGACGGCGAGGGGGGAATCGATTCCCAGTCGATCAAAGTCCGCGTCCAGGTCCACCGCCTCGACCGGCAGGTCGAGGAGACCCGCAACATACTCCTGACACCATTGCGCAATCGCTTCTCTGCTCGGCTTCAAGGTGCTCGCTCCCTATGCCGTGGTACTGGGGACCGGATTGCCGTTCTCAGGTTTGCGCCTGGCTTCCATCCGCTCTGCGGACGGAATCTTGACATCCCATGCCAGGCCACAGACCGAAAGCATTTTTATGAGCCAGTAGCCTGGATCGAGCCGGTACCAGTTCAACCCGAAAGAAGCCGAATCGGTGAAAGCATGATGGTTGTTGTGCCACGATTCACCAAAGGTCACCAGAGCAAAGACACCGCCGTTCCTGCTGTTCTCCCTGGATTCGTAGGGACGTGTGCCGAACATGTGCAGGAAGGAGTTGATCGCCCAGATGATGTGCTCAAGAACGAAGATCCGCACGAGACCGCCCCAGAGCAGACCGCTGACCGCCCCCTCCCAGCTCTGATAGACGAGACCGCCGACGAGCGCGGGGAGCAGCAGCCCGAGCAGCACCCAGTAATAATAAAGACGGGCGACCCGCACCAGGGCACGGTTCTTAATCAGATCCGGCGCATAGTGAATGATGTTCGGGTATTCGTGCCGGCGCATCCACAGGAAGTGGGAGTGGGCCAGGCCGCGCAGCCGACCCGCCAGACCGTCGCCGGCGAGATTCGGCGAGTGGGGGTCGCCCTCGCGATCACTGCACTCGTGGTGTCTCCGGTGCAGAGCAACCCAGGACACCAGTCCGCCCTGGCCGGCCATCGAGCCGAGAACTGCGAGCGCCGTTGCCACGGACGGCGCGGCCTTGAAGCTACGATGTGTGAAGAACCGATGATAACCGACGGTGACGCCCAGCCCGGTCACGAGCCACATCGAAAAAAGCAGGGCGATTTCGGTGGCACCGATCGGATGTACCGCAAGGAAAGCGAAGGCGGCGGCGGTACCGAAGATCGGGAGAACATCGAACAGCAGAAAGTGGCGGCGCTGCAGGCGGTGCAGATAGGGATTGCTGATCGCTTTTTTGCGGGGAGTGGATCCGTCCGCTCCGAACTCGGGTTCGGGAATGTACGCTGCGGGCTGGACGCCAACCATTCTCGACCGCCCCCTCCTGAGTACTATGCCGAGGTCGCATGCCAGACGGTCCTGACCGTAACAGCCGACGAAGCCGGACCCGAGCGATACGATGAAGTCCGATCGCAGGATAGGAAGTTGTTATCAGGTGCCCGGTGCCGTTGAACCAACGTACCGGATATCGCGAAAGGCACCGGGTTCGGGATGGCGAACATCCTGGCGTGCACTGCTTATTCACCGGAAGGGGCCACAATGTTTCCCGGCGATTCCGGTGCCGCTGGTCCGGGCGTTGTGCCCGATGACCTATGGTCCCCTCGGGTATCCGCCCGCTTGCTACCTGTAAGGGAGTCAGCATGTCGAGGTTAACAGCACTCGCCCGGTCCGGCCGGAAGCTCGCGGTCGCAGGCACGGTCATGACCGCGGTCGCCGCCGCCACGGTCGGGACAGCCGCAGCGGCCGACCCGATCACGCCGAAGCAGTACTTCGAAGGCTTTGTCAACAGCGCGCCTGCGAACGCCACGATCCAGATGGGCTGCTTCGGCCCGGTCAGCCCCGGCGAGACCGGGCATCCGCTCGCCGGCCAGACCGTCGCGGTCCAGCGCGTCGTCGACCCGGTCGTACTACCCGGCTACACCGGATCGGCCGGCACCACGATTGCCGTCGGCTTCCCCGGCCCCGCGACCACCAGCCCACTGGTCTTCACCAGCTACGGGACGCCGCTGGCCATCCCCACCTCGCTGGTCCTGCCGTGCTCGGGCAGCGCAACGGTCGTGTTCAGCCCCCGGCCGACGAGCCCGACCGCCCGAAATGCCATCGTCACCGTCACCTATGTCGGGCAGCCATAGCCAACCTCCTCCCACCGGGCCCGCCCGCCGGCGCCACCGGCCGACCGATCCTCGGCTGGTCCACCGGCGGACGGGACGGATCCGGGCTGTCCTGACCTGGCTCACGGCGACCGCGAACGGCCGGCGGGCCAATCCGTCACCAATCGGATGCACTAGGCATACACCGGACTGGATAGAATTCATCCGAGGGTCTTTTAAAGATCGGCACCGAGACCGGCACCGAGACCGGTTCGGCTGCCATGCCACGCCCGGTGCCGCAGACTGGTGACGGCAAGCCGCGGGATGATGCCGGAAAGAGGAGAAGTCAGGCAATGAGCCGGTATGGCTACGACCCCGCCCGGCGTGCGCTCATCGTCTCCTGGGCGACCGGAACCGGCGACCTGGCCGCAACCGTCGCCGTACTCCCTCCGGCAACCGCCGACAGCGACGCTCTACGACTGGCCGAACAACTGAGCTTCCTCACCGCCGCGGCCTGGCGCACCTACACCCACCCGGCCAGCGCCACCCCAAGCCTTGCCACCGGCAGCGAAGGATGGCGCCGCCACAGTGACCGCCAGGCGTTCACCAGCGTGCTCACCGCGATCCGCCACCCCCAGCTGCCCCACAACGGCACCCAGCGCCAGTCCTACGTCATCGTGCACGAGGCCGCACACCGCGTCGGCCGGGCCCTGCACACGATCGGCAGCCAGGACCTCACCGAACAGATCACCACCGACGTCCGGGCCGAACTCGACGCCATCGAACAGGCCGAATGCGGCGACCTGACCGGACGGGCCCGCCAGGCCATCACCCTGACCCGCGCGGACGCCTCCCCCGTCCAGGTCGCGGCCGCCGACGCGATCCTGGCCGACGATCCCTTCGGGAACACCCGCCTGTGCACCGACATCGACCCGGCCGCCGCCGCGACCGCCGCGGCCCACTGGCTCCACGCCGCGGCCACCGTCGCCGCGCACCACACCGGGCTCGACCCCACCCAGATCCTCATCGAGGCCGACAGCATCGAAGCACTCCCCCACGAAAGCCCCACCGTCGTCCTCGAACGCATGGGAACCGGAGAAACACCGCGGGATGTCGTCCTCCAGCTGATCACGGACGCCATGGCCGTCGCCGAGGGCGCCATCCCCGACCTCGACACCCTCCTGGCCGCCGTCGAAGCCGCCCACGAACGCGCGGACTCGTTCGAGGACCAGCCGGACGAACTCCGACACACGCTGATGCCACACCGGCTCACCCCGCTGGACCCGACCCGGCCCGCCACCGACCTCCTCGAAGACCTCCTCGCCGGGATCCACGGCTGCTGGCTGCTCTACCGCGAATACACCGAGTCCCCAGACGCCGACCCCGACACCGCCTGCACGGACGAAGCCGACGATGACAACCCCACCGGCGCACCCGGCGCACCCGGCGCGCCCGACGAGGAACGCATCACCACGACGTTTCTCGACCAGGTGCGGGCGGCAGCAGCCGCACGACGCTCCGAACTGCTGTAACACCCCTTGTGCCCCGAAACCGGGACGCGCAGCATGTCGTGAGCTTTAGAGCGCCCGGCAATAGGGACGTGGATCAAGGAGC
>NZ_CAUVXL010000174.1:0-5186 GCF_963555915.1 Protofrankia sp. Cas4 | reverse complement strand
TCCCCGCCGTACGGGCACCCCGCCTCCGTCGACCCAGGTAGAACACCACTACCTGGACCTCCTCGCACCTCGCGATGCACCCACCCCAGCCGCACTCCTTGATCCGCATTCCATGCGGTGCGACGAGTGGAAGGATGACGTCAGGAGGCGCCGGTTTTCGGGCAGAAAATGTATGCCAACCATCCACTCGTGCTGGGCCGGCCACCCACCAAGGCGTCGCTGCCACAGCGGCTACACATCCCCGCGGGCCGCGGGTCGTGGACACCGCCACCGGCTACGACCCACCCTGGGCTCGGCGCCGGTAGGTCCATGGATGAGGCGTTGTGGCGTAACCCGGCATCGGCGTCGGCGTCGGCGTCGGCGTTCGTGACGTTCGCGGTCACAGCGCCGATCCTCAACGCCGCCACAAACGCCAGCACATCAGGTACCTATCGGACCAAATGGGCATCATCGCCGGATTGGACTGCCACACTGATCGTGTGGTGCGTCCGAGCCTTCGCGGCCCCGAACGGGCGGTGTGGCGGGCGTTCCCGCGTGGCGACGTCGTCGATTTACGGGGGCGAGCGGACCGAACGGTTCGCGCGAGCGTGCTGCGTACGCTCCTGTTGGGCGCCCAACAGGCCGAGCCTGGTCATTTCGCGACGCTGGATCTGATCGGCGCACGCATTGTTGAAATTCTCGACCTGAGCAACACCGACGTGCCGCATCCGGTGCGCATGCGGGACTGCCAGTTCGATGAACGACCGGATCTGCACAGTGCCCGGACCCAACAGATTGATCTTGCCGGCTCGACGTTCCCGGGCCTGCGCTGCTCCGGTGCGATAATCGATGGAGCCCTGCGGCTCACCGGCTGCCGCTCGACAGCGGAGATCCGGCTGGTCAGCGCCCGGATCGCGGGAACTTTACTCCTGAACGCCGCCAGGTTTGAGGGCACGGAAAGTGCCCTGAACGCAACACGGCTCACGGTCGGCAACGACATCCTCGGGCAGAAGGGCTTGATCTGCCGCGGCGAAGTGCGCTTAAGCCACGCCGAGATCGGCGGCTCCGTGCGGTTCGACGGCGCACATCTGAGCAATCCAGGCGGGTCCGCATTGTCCGCGCCGGACATCGTGGTAAGCGCCGTCGTGAACTGCGGCGAGGGCTTCCGCGCCGAGGGCATGGTCGAGCTGTCCTACGCGAGCATCGGCAGCCATCTCTCCTTCGAGCAGGCGACGCTGTCCAATCCGACCGGTACGGCGCTGGCGTGCCAGCACCTCGACGCACGCGAGCTGGTGCTGCTCACCGCTACCCCGATCGACGGCGAGGTAGACCTGCGCCACGCCCGGCTCGGCCTGCTCCGCGATGACCCGGCGACGTGGCCGGACACGCTTCGCCTCGACGGGCTGACCTACGACGCGCTGACCGACATCCACGGTGTGGATCGGTTGCGCTGGCTTCGACGCGACCCGCCCGGATACCTGCCCCAGACCTACGAGCAGCTTGCGGCGGTGTACCGGCGGCAGGGGCGCGAGGGGGATGCGCGGGCTGTCCTGCTCGCCAGACACCGCCGCCGCCGGGAGTCGCTTCCGCCGGCACTCCGAGCCTGGGGATACCTGCAAGACCTCACCGTCGGGTACGGGTACCTCCCGACCCGCGCCGCCGCCTGGCTGGTCGCGCTCCTCGTGGCTGGCGGCGTCACCTTCGGCCTGCACCATCCACAGGTCGTCGCGGGAAGCAACCCGCCCGGCTTCAATTCCGTGATCTACACCCTCGACCTGTTGATCCCCGTCATCGACTTCGGGCAGCAAAACGCATTCGACCCACACGGCGCGCTGGCATGGTTGGCCTACGGTCTCATCGCCGCAGGCTGGATTCTCGCGACCACCATCGCCGCCGGCATCAGCCGCACCCTGGGCCCCAATTAGCCGCGCTCACAGCCCGTCCTTCTCGCCCGGCCATGGCTGTCTTCGTCGCCGGCCCGGTCGTAGGCGGATGATGGGGTGGTGATGTCCAGATTGCGCGGCGGTGCCGACGATGTCCGCTCCCGGGTGGGCGGGCAGGTCCTGGGGCTGGTGGCCGGCCCGCGGGGCCCGGAACGACATGAACGGATCTTTGTAGCCGGCGGTGAACGCTGGTTCGCCGACGACCGCCCGATCCGACGTGTCCACGCGGATGTGTCGATGTTCGTCGGAGGCATGCGTGCGCTGCTGCTGCAGTCGCTGCATCCGTTGGCGATGGCCGGGGTGGCCGGGCATTCGGACTACCGCCACGATCCGTGGGGGCGCCTGCAGCGGACCAGTCTCTTCCTGGCGGCGACAACGTTCGGGCCGACCGAGGAAGCCGAGCGGGCCGTTGCCCGCGTCCGGGGTATCCACCGGCGGGTGCACGGCACCGCGCCGGACGGACGGGCCTATGCGGCCTCGGATCCGCACCTGCTGGGCTGGGTCCACGTCGCGGAGGTCGACAGCTTCCTGACCGCCTATCAGCGTTACGGCAACGGCGCGGCGCTCACCCCGGCGCAGCGGGACGCCTACGTCGCCGACGCTGCGCAGGTGGCCACGAAACTCGGCGTCATCGATCCGCCGCGCACCGAGGCCGAGCTGGTGAAACGACTCGCCGAATATCGGCCCGAGCTCACCGGAACCCCGCAGGCCCGCCAGGCCGCACGGTATCTCCTGCTGCGTGCGCCGCTGCCCGTCGCGGCGCGGCTACCTTACGGCGCGCTTGCGTCGGCTGCCGTCGGACTGATGCCGGTATGGACCCGCTGGCCGCTACGGCTCCCATACCTTCCCGCGACCGAGGCCACCGTCGGACGTCTGGCCGGATGGGGTGTCCTCGCCGGTATCCGATGGGCGACACGTCCGCCCGCCCCTGCCAGCCAGCGCGCCACGGACGGCTGATGGGAATGGGAATGCGGGACGCGGACGGCGGCGACGTCGACCCGGGTGCGGCGGTTGTCGTACGCGGTCTGACGAAGTCCTACCGCGGTGTGCCGGCCGTTCGGGGCATCGACCTGGAGATCCGGCGTGGCGAGATCTTCGCGCTGTTAGGCCCGAACGGTGCGGGCAAGACCACGACGGTTGAAATCCTGGAGGGATACCGTGCGCGCGACGGTGGTGCGGTGTCCGTGCTTGGTCACGACCCGGGCCGGGCTCGGTCGCGGCTCAAGGCCCGGATCGGGATCGTCCTGCAGTCCACGGGCGTCGACCGCTACCTGACGGTGGCCGAGACGATCACGATGTACGCCAGCTACTATCCGCATCCGCGACCGGTGAACGAGGTGATCGAGCTGGTCGGCCTCGGGGCGAAGCGCGATGCCAGGGTGGCGAAGCTGTCCGGGGGCCAGCAGCGACGGCTCGACGTCGCGATCGCCCTCGCCGGGGACCCCGAACTGCTGTTCCTCGACGAGCCGACGACCGGCTTCGACCCGTCCGCCCGACATGAGGCCTGGGATGTGGTGAAGAACCTCGCCGCGCTCGGCAAGACCGTCGTGCTCACCACCCACTACATGGACGAGGCGCAGTATCTGGCCGACCGGGTCGCGGTCATCGCCGCGGGCCGCATCGTCGCGCAGGGCACACCGGCCACCCTCGCCGGTCGTGACACGGCCAGGGCGCGGATCCGGTGCCGCCTGCCCGAGGATGCCCTACCGCCTGAGGAGTTCGCCGGCGTGGCGGTAGCGGACGGATACATCGAGTTCACCCCCGACGACATCACCCGGGCGCTGCACCGCCTCACCGGCTGGGCAATCGAACAGAGCGTCAGCCTGGACGGACTGCAGATTGTGCGGCCGTCCCTGGAGGACGTCTACCTGGAGTTGACCGGGCCGCCGTCCGCGGTCGGGGCGGACCGGCTCGGCAGCGCCGCCATCCCGGAAAGGACCTCGCGGTGAACGCCACGGTGAAGGCCGCGGCGCTGACGCTCTCGCAGGTCCGCTACGTGAACAAGGCGTTCTGGCGTAACCCGGCGTCGGCGTTCTTCACATTCGCGTTCCCCCTCATGTTCCTGGTGATCTTCACCGCGCTGCTCAGTGACGGAACAGTGCGCCTCGGTGGCCGACTCATAGCCCAGTCCACCTACTACGTGGCCGCGATGGCGGCGTTCGCGGTGATCACGGCCTGTTACAACAACATCGCGATGGCGGTGACCTTCCAGCGCGACGCCGGTATCCTGAAAAGGACCGACGGTACGCCGCTGCCGAGCGCGGTGTTCCTCGGTGCACGGATGCTGCACGCCCTGCTCGTCGCGGTCCTGCTGGTCGCGATCACGGTTGGGTTCGGTCGGGTGTTCTACAGCGCCGACATCCCCACGGGCGTGACGCTGCTACGGCTCCTGGTGATGCTGCTGGTCGGAGCGGCCAGTTTCTGCGCGCTCGCGTTCGCGGTCACCGCAGTGATCCCCAACGCCGACGCATCGGCCGCGATCGTCAACGCGACCATCCTGCCCCTGTTGTTCCTGTCTGGAATCTTCGTCCCGCTCGGCGACAACGCACCGGCCTGGATTGTGTGGATCGGCCGGATCTTTCCGGTCAAACACTTCGCGGCGGGGATGCAGGCCGGTTTTCTGGGGACCACGTTCCACTGGAGCGACGTCGTCATCGTCGCAGCCTGGGGAGTAGCCGGCCTACTCGCCGCGATCCGCTTCTTCAGCTGGGAACCACGAAACGGCTGAACAGACACGGACATCGCCGATGGGGAAGCCTCCAGCAAGGCGCGCAGAACGGTCAGGCGCGCAGAACGGTGACCGGGCGGCCGGACGGGCTGCTCGCCTGCTCAAACCTGGTGCGGTCGGCAATAGGCGCGACCTCGGGCCGGCGGTCGAACACCACCAGCACACCGCGGTCGAGGCCGAGCCGGTCAAGGTAACCATCCAACTGGGTCAGCCCCCGGGCCAGCGGATCGGGTTCGCCGGCCCGCCACACCTTCAACTCGATCGCCTCCCGCTGCACGGCCCGTTTCCCGTCCGGATTCTGGTAAGGCCAGCGGACGAACAAGTCGATGCGTCCGCGGCCGACGCCGTATTCCCGCTCCACCTGTCCACCTCCGTTGACGACGCGTTGCAGGAAAGCCATGAACACCAGCTGGGGGGCGACCTCGTGGTAGACGATCCCACGGGTCAGCACGTCGGAGTGCTCACGCCAGAAATCGGCGAACTCGGCGAGCAGCAGGTCGAAATCCAGCCGGCCGTCGGCGCGGACAAAGGCCCGC
>NZ_CAUVXL010000173.1:0-29673 GCF_963555915.1 Protofrankia sp. Cas4 | reverse complement strand
ACTACTTCACGGCTCCCGTGCACCGCTGGACGATCGCCGAACGTAACAATACCTTCGCGCTCGCCGCGTTCGTGCTCGTCGGGATCATGGTCAGCAGGGTTGTGGACCTCGCCGCACGCCGGTACGCCCTGGCGGCGCGGGCCTCCGCCGAGGCCGCGACCCTGTCCGTACTCGCCGGCAGCGTCCTGCGTGGCGAGGATGCGCTTCCGGCGCTGCTCGAACGGGTGCGGGAGACCTTCGGGATGACGGCCGCCACCCTCCTGGAACGCTCCGAGCAGCACTCCGGCGCCGGCCGCGACAGCGGTAGCGCCCGCGAGTGGCGGGTCGTTCACAGCATCGGGACTGATCCGTGCACCCGGCCCGAAGCCGGTGACGTGGACGTCCCCGTCGGGGACAACCTCGCTCTTGTACTGCGCGGACGGCCACTGCCCGCCGCGGACCGTCGGATACTCGCCGCGTTCGCCGCGCAGGCCGCGCTCGCACTGGAACAGCGCCGCCTCACCGAAGCCGCCGCCGAGGCCGGCCCGCTGGCTGAGGCCGACCGGGTACGTACCGCTCTGCTCACCGCGGTCAGCCATGATCTGCGCACACCGCTCGCCTCGGCCAAGGCCGCCATTTCCGGGCTGCGCGGGCGGGACATCCGCTGGACCGAGGCCGAACAGGCGGAGCTGCTCGCGACTGCCGATGAGTCCATGGACAAGCTCACCCGCCTTGTCGACAACCTCCTCGACATGAGCCGGCTGCAGGCTGGCGCGCTCAGCGTCTTCCCCCGGCCGGTCGGCGTCGACGACGTCATCCCACACGCCCTCGACGAGCTCGGCCCGCCGGCTCGCAGCGTGGAGATCCAGGTGCCCGACGATCTGCCCGACATCCACGCAGACCCCGCGCTCCTCGAGCGGGTGCTGGTCAACCTCGTCTCCAACGCACAACGACACTCCCCCGAGGGGACCCATCCGGTCATCACCGCGAGCGCGCTCGCCGATCGGGTCGAAATTCGCGTCATCGACCGCGGGCCGGGCATCCCGGCGGAGAACCGGGACCGGGTCTTTCAACCCTTCCAGCGTCTCGGTGACCGGGACAACGCCACCGGCGTCGGCCTGGGCCTCGCGTTGTCCCGTGGCCTGACCGAGGCCATGGGTGGTTCGCTGACCACGGACGACACCCCCGGCGGCGGGCTCACGATGGTGTTGTCCCTGCCCGCCGCATGGTCGGTCCAGCAGCCGGTTCCCGCTACGGTCGCCGCGGGCTGACTCGCCAACCGGCTGGGCTCTGCGTCACGCGTGCGTGCGTCCCTGCGGAGGGGTCGGTGGAAAAAGTTGCTATAGCCGCCGTTTCTACCTACGCCCGGCCGTCGGCGACACGAGGCTTAGGTAGTTTTCGTCACCATAACGGCGCTTTCTACCGACGCTTCCGGTCAGGATGGTGCGCTCACCGGGAAGCCGAGATCAGTGGCGGCGGCGGCCAGCTCCCGGTCGTAGGTCACGAAGTCGGTCAGCTCGCCGCGGAACGGGTCCGCGCTGGCCAGGTGGATGGCGTCAAGCGAACCCAACCTCGCAACGCGGTAGGCAATGGCGCGGGCGAGCACGGTGCTGGTGACGTCCACGAGATACACGCCTCGCAGGGCCTGGCCCATGAAATAGGGCACCCGCTGGTGGTCGGCACCCGCGCGTAACAAGGTACGGGTGATCTCCAGCTGGGTCAGTCCGCTGGTGACCAGTTCGGTCCCTTCCGCAAGCAACCCACGCCAGGTCCGCAGCGCCGCGGTCTCCCTCTCCTGCTTGATGAACTTCAGCAGGGCGCAGGCGTCGAAATAGATCAACGACTGCGCTCCCGGTCCCGGTCCGCGACGAGGATCTCGGCCAGGCTCTCGACGGCTGGCACCAGATCGGGGATCACATCCGGCATGCCCCGCTCGGCGGGGGCGCTGGCGTCGCCGGTGGCGACCATCCGCTGGAGAGCGCCCGGCTGCTCGACCTCGGGCACCATACGTAGTACCGGCTTGCCGCGGTCCGTGACAACGATCGAGACTCCGGAGCGCACCAGGGCCACTGCCTTGGAAGGGTTCTGATTGAGTTCTCGTAGTCCGATGGTTTCCACGCGTCAAACGTACCTACATTATGTAGATACATCAAGTGCCGCGAAGACCTTCATCGTGGGGTGGTCAGGGCTGGAACCGGTAACCCATGCCGGGTTCGGTGATGAAGTGGCGGGGGCGCGCGGGGGTCGGCTCAAGTTTGCGGCGCAGTCGTCCCATGTACTCGCGCAGGTAGTGGCTTTGTTCCTTGGGAGAGGGTCCGCCGGTGTGGGGGAGAAGCTGCCGATAGGTGATCAGCTTCTCGGGGTTGCGGAGCAGGACGTCGAGCAGGTGCCATTCGGTGGGGGTGAGCCGGATGGTTACCGGGCCGGTGCGCTCGGGGCTGTCGGCATCCTCGTCGCCGCCAACGCCGGGCCGACGGGTGACCTGTCGGGCGCCCAGGTCGATGATGTAGGCGCCGACCGTTGCCGTGGGCGCCTCCGTGGCCGTCGGCGTTCGGCGGGCCACCGCACGTAGTCGGGCGAGGAGCTCGTCGACGCGGAAGGGTTTGGTGACGTAGTCGTCGGCGCCGGCGTCGAGTGCGCCGATCTTGTCCGCGCTGCCGGTACGGCCGGACAGCACGATGATCGGCGTGCTGGTCCACCCGCGTAGGGCGTGGATGACCTCGGTTCCGTCGATGTCGGGCAGGCCCAGGTCGAGCAGGACGATGTCGGGCCGGCCGGTCTGCGCGGCGGCGAGAGCCTGGCGGCCTGCGACGGCGGTGGTGACGTCGTAGCCGCGGGCGTGCAGGGTGATGCGCAGTGCGCGCAGGATCTGCATGTCGTCGTCGACGATCAGAATGCGCGTCATACCTCATTATCCGAACTATCCGAACTATCCGACAGCGCGGTGTAGGGCGGCGCGGCGGGCAGCGACAGCACCATGGTAAGTCCTCCCCCAGGGGTTTCCTCGGGCGTGAGCTGCCCGTCCATCGCTTCGGTGAGCCCGCGCGACAGGGCGAGGCCGAGCCCGACGCCGGTGGTGTTGTCCCGGTCGCCCAGGCGCTGGAACGGGGCGAAGACGCGTTCGTGGTCGGCTTCGGGGATGCCGCGGCCACGGTCGATGACGCGTAGTTCGACCCGGTCACCGAGGGCGCTGGCGGTGATCAGGGGTGGCTGGCCAGCCGGGGAGTGGCGGACGGCGTTGGCCACCAGGTTGGCGATGACCCGTTCGAGCAGGGGCGGGTCGGCGTTGACTTCGGGGAGCGTCTCAGGTAGATCGACTTCGATGCTGTGCCCGGCTGGGCCGAGCTCGTCGAGTGCGCGCGGGACGATCTCGTCGAGCCCGACCCGCTGCCTGGACACCGCCAGCGCGCCGGCCTGCAGACGGCTCATGTCCAGGAGGTTTTCGACCAGTCGGGTCAGCCGGTCGAGGCTTTCGTCGGCGGTGGCGAGCAGATCGGTCTGTTCCTGGCGGGTCCAGAAGACGTCGGAGGCCCGCAGGCTGGACACCGCGGCCTTCGCCGATGCCAGGGGACTGCGCAGGTCGTGGCTGACCGCGCCCAGCAGGGCGGTGCGGGTGCGGTCGGTTTCGGCCAGGTCAGCGGCGTCGGCAGCCTGGGCGGCGAGCCGGTGGCGGTCCAACGCGACGGCGGCTTGGGCGGCGAACGCGGTCAGCACACTGCGGTCCGATCCCGCCACGACCCGGCCGCGCAACGCCAGGTGCAGATCCGCGCGGATGGGAATCTCGGTGTCGGCAGCCTGCGGTGTCGGGCACGGGTCGGGGCCGCTGACACCGACCACCACCCAGGTGTCGCCCGCCCGGGAGAGCCCGGTGTCCTGCCGTTCGAGCAGCGTGGCCGATGTCATCCCGAACGTCTCGCGGACCCGGTCGAGCACCGCGGACACGGCGTCCTGCCCCGCGACGAGGCTACCGGACAGGGTGGACAGTGTGTCCGCCTCGGCGCGAGCCCGTGCCGCGTCCCGGGTGCGGCGAGCGGCGATGTCGACAATGACGCTCACGGCGGTGGCGACCACCACGAACACGCCAAGCGCGAGGATGTTCTCCGTGTTGCGCATATAGAGCGTGTGCGGCGGATCTGTGAAGAACCAGTCGGCGAGCAGACTCGCACCGACCGCTGCGAACAGCGCCGGGTACAGGCCTCCGACAACCGCGACATTGACGATCATGGTGAGGTAGAGCAGCAGGTCACCGGCCAGGTCGACGTCGCCCCGCAGCCGGGTGAGCGCCACGGTGAGAGCGGGCAGGCCGACCGCGGCGAGGGCCGCCCCGATGATCCGGCGTCGGGGGGTGAGTCCACCGGTGAGCTCCGGTAGCCCGTGGTAGGTTCTGCCCGCCCGGTCGTGTGGGATCATGTGGACGTCGATCTTCCCGGAGCTGCGGATGACCTCGGCCGCCACCCCCCGGCCGCCGAGAACGGTGCCAAGCCAGCTGCGCCGGCTCGCGCCGAGCACAAGCTGGCTCGCATTCTCGCCGCGGGCGAACGCCAGCAGGGCTGCCGCGATGCTGTGCCCGATGACCTGGTGGTAGCTGCCGCCGAGGCTTTCGACCAACTCGCGTTGCTGTTGCAGTGTCTGCGCGGATGCGCTGATCAGACCGTCGCTGCGGGTGACGTGGACAGCGAGCAGTTCGCCGCCGGCGCGCGTGGCGATGCGGGCGCCGCGCCGGATGAGGGTTTCGCCTTCGGATCCGCCGGTGAGAGCGACGACGACCCGTTCGCGGGTTTCCCACCGGCGGGAGATGCCGTGCTCGGCACGGTAGGTGTCGAGCTGTTCGTCGACCTTGCCGGCCATCCACAGCAGCGCCAGTTCGCGCAGCGCCGTGAGGTTGCCGATCCGGAAGTAGTTCCCGAGTGCGGCGTCGATTTTCCCTGGGTCGTAGACGTTGCCGTGCGCCATCCGGCGGCGCAGCGCCTCCGGCGCCATGTCGACGAGCTCGACCTGGTCGGCGCGGCGCACGACCTCGTCGGGGACGGTTTCCCGTTGGGCCACCCCGGTGATCGCCTCGACGACGTCGTTGAGCGACTCCAGATGCTGGACGTTGACGGTGGACAGCACGTCGATGCCGGCGTCGAGCAGCTCCTCGACGTCCTGCCAGCGCTTCTCGTGACGGCTGCCGGGGATGTTGGTGTGGGCGAGCTCGTCGACGAGCGCGACCTGCGGGCGCCTGGCGAGCAGGGCGTCGAGGTCCAGCTCCGGGAAGGTCCGGTCCCGGTACGCCACCGCCCGCGGCTGGACGATCTCCAGACCGCCCAGCAGGTTCGCGGTGTGGACCCGCCCGTGGGTCTCGACGAGGCCCACCACCACGTCGGTTCCCCGCGCGGCCCGGCGGTGGGCCTCGTCCAGCATCGCGTACGTTTTCCCGACCCCGGGGGCCGCTCCAAGGTAGACCCGTAGCCGTCCCCGGCCCGGGTTTCGTGACCCAGCCATCCCTGCGGTCAGCTCGTACGCAGTTTGTCCAGGGCGAGGTTGAGCTCGACGACGTTGACAGTCGGCTCGCCGAGGAAGCCGAGCGCCCGGTGGGTGACATGGTCGTCGACGAGCCTGTGGACGACTGTCGGGTCGAGCCCGCGGGCCTTGGCGACCCGGGCCACCTGCAGGTCGGCGTAGGCGGGGGAGATGCCCGGGTCCAGACCGCTACCGGAGGCTGTCACGGCATCGGGCGGCACCGGGTTGCCCGCCGCATGGCCCGGGCCGGGCACGAGAACCTGCTTCCCCGCAGCATAGTCGTCACCGTACGTCGCGCATTGGACCGCAATCCCTTCGTAGGTGGCGAGGAACGGCCCGGCCGGACACTGCTCGTTCACGCTGACGACCTTGGTGATCGGCCCCGCATAGCCGGGGTCACGGTAGAACACCGACAGGACCGCGCCGACGCCTCCGGCCGTGCAGTAGGGACGCCGGCCGTCGACGCCTTCGAGGTCACCGACGGCCTTGCTGCGGCTGCACACCTGGGTGAGCAGGCTCTGTTTGCTCTCGTCGTCCTTGGTGGCAGGGTCGTCGAGGGCGTCGGTGACGCTTTCCGGACCGAGGTTGGACGCGGATGTCGCGGTGGGGTCGTAGCCCTCGCCCGCCGCGGACGGACGGGACTGGAAGTACGTCGGGATCGGGTTGCCGTTCGAGTCGGTGAACAACTGGCCGATCAGCGACGAACCGACGACGTGGCCGTCCGCAGCTTTGATCATCGAGCCGTCCGCCCGGTGCTTGAGGCCGGGTAGCTGGGCGATTGCGGTGATCGCCAGTGGATAGGCGATGCCGGTGATCACCGTGAGTACCAGGAGTACGCGCACGGCTGCGAACAGGTGTCGGAGCGAGCCGGGCATGCGTGACGAGACCACTGTGATCACCGAATTCCGGGGATGAACTGGATGACCAGGTCGATCAGCTTGATCCCGAGGAACGGGATGACCAGGCCGCCCAGTCCGTAGATGTAGAGGTTGCGGCGCAGCATCGTCGCCGCGTTGCCCGGCGTGTAACGCACACCACGCAGGGCCAGCGGGATCAGCGCAATGATGATCAGTGCGTTGAAGATGACCGCGGACAGGATCGCGGACTGCGGGCTGTGCAGTCGCATGATGTTCAGTTTGTCCAGCCCCGGGTACACCGCCGCGAACATCGCCGGGATGATCGCGAAGTACTTGGCGACGTCGTTGGCGATCGAGAAGGTGGTGAGTGCTCCACGGGTGATGAGCAGCTGCTTGCCGATCTCGACGATCTCGATGAGCTTCGTCGGGTTGCTGTCGAGATCGACCATGTTTCCGGCTTCCTTGGCCGCGGACGTGCCGGTGTTCATGGCAACGCCGACGTCGGCCTGGGCGAGGGCGGGGGCGTCGTTGGTTCCGTCCCCGGTCATCGCGACGAGCTTGCCGCCCTCCTGCTCCCGTTTGATCAGGGCGAGCTTGTCTTCGGGGGTCGCTTCGGCCAGGAAGTCATCCACACCCGCCTCGTCGGCGATCGCCTTCGCGGTCAGCGGGTTGTCACCAGTGATCATGACGGTGCGGATACCCATGCTGCGCATCTCGTCGAAGCGTTCCCGCATGCCGGACTTGACGACATCCTTGAGCTGGATCACGCCGAGGACCCGCGCCGTCGGGCCGGAGCCGGCGTCCCCGGCCGAGCTGTCGGTCACCTCACCGACAACCAGCGGCGTCCCGCCGGACGCGGCGATGCCGTCGACAACCTCGCCCGTGCCGTCGGGCACCGGCCCACCATGGTTGCGGACCCACGTCAGCACCGCCGTTGCCGCGCCCTTGCGGATCTGGCGCCCACCGCCGGCATCCGGTCCGCCGCTGGTGAGGTTGACACCGGACATTCTGGTCTGCGCGGTGAACGGCACAAACGTGGCGGTGGACAGCTCGCCCGGAGTGCGCTCGCGCAGACCGTAGGTGCTCTTGGCGAAGACCACGATGGAGCGGCCCTCGGGGGTCTCGTCGGCGAGTGAGGACAGCTGCGCGGCATCGGCGAGCACCTGCTCGTCCACGTCCCCGACCGGGATGAAGGCGCGCGCCTCACGGTTGCCCAAAGTGATTGTCCCGGTCTTGTCCAGCAGCAGCGTGTTGACGTCGCCGGCCGCCTCGACGGCGCGACCACTCATGGCGAGCACGTTGCGTTGCACCAGCCTGTCCATGCCCGCGATGCCGATCGCCGAGAGCAGAGCGCCGATCGTCGTCGGGATCAGACAGACCACCAGCGACACCAGCACGATCCCGGTGACGCCGTTGGCGTTCAGGGCGGCGCTGTCGGGGATACCCGGCTGCTGAGCCTTCGAGAAGATAGCCAACGGCTGCAGGGTCGCGACCGCGAGCAGGAAGATGATGGTCAAAGACGCCAGCAGGATGTTGAGCGCGATCTCGTTCGGCGTCTTCTGTCGGTTCGCCCCCTCCACGAGAGAGATCATCCGGTCGATGAAACTCTCGCCGGGCCGCTGGGTGATCTCTATGATGATCTGGTCGGACAGCACCCGGGTACCACCGGTCACCGCGGACCGGTCGCCACCCGACTCGCGGATCACCGGCGCGGACTCGCCGGTGATGGCGGACTCGTCGACGCTCGCGATGCCGTCGATGACGTCACCGTCACCGGGGATGAACTCGCCTGCTTCGACCACCACCCGATCGCCCTTGAGCAGGCTCGGCGCGGGTACCCGCTCGATCCGTGCCGTGCCGAGGTCCGTGCCGGGCTTCCAGTCGATCAGTCGGCGGGCAACGGTGTCCGTCTTCGCCTTGCGCAGCGCGTCGGCCTGTGCCTTTCCTCGGCCTTCGGCAACCGCTTCGGCCAGGTTCGCGAACAGTCCGGTCAGCCACAACCAGATGACGATCAGCCAGGCGAACGTGCTGGGGTCGCGGATCGCCAGCACCGTGGTGAACACGGCGCCGATCTCGACGATGAACATGACCGGGTTACGCCACAGGGTGGTCGGGTTCAGCTTTCTGATGGCGTCCGGAGCCGAGCGCCAGAGCATCCTGGGGTCGAGCAGGCCACCCTGGACCCGCCGGGCCGATCGGGTGGTGTCCGGATCCTGCGCCGGATCCGCGGAGTTTCTGTTCACAGTGGTCGTGGACATCCGTATTCCTCTTTTTGGGCCTCCGGCCGCGCGAAAGAACCATTCTCGCGCGGCCTTTGGCCTAGTGGAGACCTTCCGCCAACGGTCCGAGCGCAATAGCCGGGAAGTAGGTCAGCGCGACGACGATGATTGCCACGCCTGTCACCAGGCCGACGAACAACGGCCGGTGGGTGGGCAGCGTGCCGGCCGACGCGGGAACGGGTTTCTGCCGGGCCAGACTGCCCGCCAGTCCGAGCGCGAACACCATCGGCAGGAAGCGCGCGGCGAGCATGGATATACCCAGCGCCGTGTTCCACCACGTCGTGTTCACCGAGATGCCCGCGAATGCGGACCCATTGTTGTTCCCCGCGGACGTCGCCGCGTACAGCACCTCGGACAATCCGTGGGAGCCGGAGTTCAGCATAGTGGCCCGCTCGCCGGGCAGGGCCATCGCCAGTGCCGTGACCACCAGGACGAACGTCGGTGTGGTCAGAATGTAGAGGGAGGCGAACTTCACCTCCCGGCCGGAGATTTTCTTGCCGAGGTACTCCGGCGTTCGTCCGATCATCAGGCCACCGATGAACACGGCGAGCACCGCGAGAATGAGGATGCCGTACAGGCCCGATCCGGTACCGCCCGGAGCGATCTCCCCGAGCATCATGTTCAGCAACAGGACCGCGCCGCCGAGGCTCGTGTAGGAGTCATGAAAGGAATTCACCGCGCCGGTCGAGGTCAGCGTCGTCGCGGATGCGAAGGTTGCCGAGTCGGGTATGCCGAAACGTGTCTCGGTGCCTTCGACCGACGCGCCCACAGCGGTGGGGACCGTGCCGTGATGGGCCATCTGCAGACCGTTCACCAGGAACATGCTGGCCAGTGCGAGCACGACCATGACGGAGACGATCGCCAGGCCCTGACGGGTGTCACCGACCATCTTCCCGAAGGTCCGCGGCAGCGAGAAACCGATCGACAGCAGCAGGTAGATCTGCAGCCAGTTGGTCCAGTTCGTCGGGTTCTCGAAGGGGTGCGCGGAGTTGGCGTTGTAGAAGCCGCCACCGTTCGTCCCGAACTCCTTGATGATTTCCTGGCTCGCGACCGGTCCACCGGTCACCGACTGATTACCACCGGCGATGGTCGTGACCGTCTGGACGTGGTGGAAGTTCTGGACGACCCCACCCGCGATCAGTACGACCGCGCCGATCACACAGATCGGGAGCAGGATGCGGACGACGGTGCGGATGAGGTCCACCCAGAAGTTGCCGAGCTGGTCGGTACGGCTGCGGGCGAAGCCGCGGACCAGCGCGATCGCCACCGCGATGCCGACCGCCGCGCTGGTGAAGTTCTGTACCGCGAGCCCGGACATCTGTACGAGATAACCGAGCGTCGACTCACCCGAGTACGACTGCCAGTTGGTGTTCGTGACGAAGCTGGTTGCCGTGTTGAATGCCTGCCCCTGTTCCATCCCGGCGAAACCGAGGCTGAGCAGCAGATGGCCCTGTAGCCGAAGAAATGCGTACAGGAACAGCACGGAAACAAAGGAGAAGGCTAGCACACTGCGCAGATAGGTGCTCCATCGCTGCTCGGCGTCTGGATCGACGCCGACCACCCGATAGATCACTTTTTCGGCCCGCAGATGATGCCCGGTCGTATAAACTCGGGCCATATAGTCGCCAAACGGCCGGTAGGTCAGACCCAGCGCGATGGCGAGGGTGGCGACGAAGATAATCCCCGCCGTCGTGGTGTTCATTGCGCAACCCCTTGCGGCCGCCGGCGGCACCGGGGAGATCCATGATGGACCCGCGGTGCGTCGCCGTTGGTCAGGTTAGAACTTCTCTGGAAACAAAAGGGCGATGACAAGGAAGATCGTGAGCGCGACCGCCAGGATCAAACCGGTCAGGTTCTCAGCGGTCACAGTTTCTCCACCCCTCGTACGACCAGCCCCAGCACGGCGAATATCGCGACGGTGAGGACGACGAACATCAGGTCACGCACGGCAGATCCTTCCAGCGTGGCAGGGGTCCCGGAGACCTCAAGGGAACCGAGTATCGACCCGGCGGGAATCGGGGACCAGCGGCTTTGACGCCCTGATGACGCCTCGCCCGGAAAGTTCGACGGGTCGTCGACACGGTTGACGTCGGTCGGTGGCGGCGTGGGAGCATGTCGCAGACGCCGAACGGCTCCGACCGCGGGACGTCGCGAGCCGCGCGCGTCCTGTTGTCGGAGCCGTTGAAAAAGGTAAAAAACGGAAAGTTGGAGCAGTCGGGCAGCGCCGGCCTCAGCGAGCCAGCCGCATCAGGCCCTCCTGTGCAACGGAGACGACGAGCCGGCCATCGGTTGTGTAGATCTCACCGCGAGCGAAGCCACGTTCCCCGGACGCCGACGGACTGTCCTGGATGTAGAGGAGCCATTCATCCGCGCGGAACGGTCGATGGAACCACATCGCGTGGTCCAGGCTCGCCAATGAAATTCTCGGCCCCGCCGGCGTCCGATGCGGGAGCACGGTTGTCGTGATCAGGTGGAGGTCCGAGGCGTATGCGACCGCACAGGCGTGGTAGAGCGGGTCGTCGGGTAGCACCCCCCGGGCACGGAACCACCGCCGCTGGTGGGGAGCACGGGGATCCCCGAGGTAGGAGATGACGGGCGGCTCTATGGAGCCGTCCTGGGCGCTCGTCGCGATCGGCAGGACATCCAGATAGCGCAGGAAGAACGGCTCGACACCCCCATTGTCGGCGAAGATCTCATCGGGTGGCGTGGCGGTGTCATCGGGCAGCGGTGTCGGGGGCATCGCCGACTGGTGCTCGAAGCCATCCACCGTATGATGGAACGACGCGGACATGTTGAAGATGGCCTTGCCGTGCTGGATGGCGACCACACGCCGGGTCGTGAAGGACCGCCCGTCACGAATCGGGTCGACCTCATAGATGATCGGCGCTGTTGGATCACCCGGTAGCAGGAAATAGGCGTGCAGCGAGTGCACCGGGCGATCGGCGGCGACGGTCCGACCAGCGGCGATCAGTGCCTGTGCCGCCACATGGCCGCCGAATACCCTGGTCGGCGCGGTGTGCCAGGACCAGCCGCGGAAGATGTTGGTTTCGATGCGGTCGAGGGTGAGGACCTCGGCCAGGGAGTCAGTCTCGGCGCGGGTCACCTGATCGACGTTACCTACCTGACGTGGGAACTCCCCCCAACAGGTCGAGGACTGTGGCCTGGTCGTGTCCGGCGAAGGGGTTTGTCGCCAGGAGGTGACGCCGCCACAGGTCCTCGGCGGCGGCTGCTTGGCCGGCTTCGATCAGGGCCACCAACTCCCGGTGTGGGCGGTGGTTGGCCACACCGGCCGGACCTGCTCCTCCAGGCGCACCAGGCGGGGCCGGCGCGGCCGGCGTGTTGTCGGGGACCGATCCGCTGCCCTGCGCGAGGCTGACGATATGGCGGAGCATGCCGGCAAGCACGAGCAGGGTCTGGTTGCCGGCGAGCTCGATCAGTAGGCCGCGGAAGTCGGTGTCCGCGGCCTGTAGCTGGCTGTGGTTGTCGTCGGCGGCCTCGACCGCAGTGAGGGCCGCCCGGAGCTCGGTGAGATCGTCATCTGTGTGGCGCTCGGCGATCTGGCGGACACAGGGCGGCTCGATGAGGGCCCTGGCCTGGTGGATGTCAGCGAGGGTCGTGCCGCGGTGTTCCAGGACCAGCGCCGCGTAGCGGGCGGCCACGTCACCGTTGGGTGTATGGACGCGGGCCCCGCCATGGGCGCCCCGGCGCACGCTGATCAGCGCTTCGGACTCCAGGACCCGGAACGCCTCGCGCAGCGTAGGGCGCGAGACACCGAACTGTTCCATCAACACGGCTTCCGGGGGAAGAGCATCGCCTTCGACCAGTTCACCCCGCACTACCTGGCGCCGCAGGTGCGCCGCGACCAGCTCGGCGGTCTTGGGGACGCGTACCTGCCTGCCGATGCGGCCCTCGCCGATCACCGCTCCGCCCGTGCCGGCGGCCTCTGCCGGCTTTGCCGGCGCGGAGATGCCGACCGGTCCGGTCGTCGCGATCTCGGTTGCGTTCAGTAACGCCATGACGGTCGGCCCCCCAGAGACATCCAGCTGCAGGCGGACGGGGCAAGCTCCCGTGGTCGCACGTCAGCACCCTTCATTCGGAAGATCATGTTGCCGGCGCTGGCGATGTCACCAGAAGTGCCGGCGAGGTTGCATTGTGACATCACAAGGGGGCGGTGTGTACGAGGGGTGGTTAGATGGCCGCGAAACGGCGAAATTTTGCCGTTGATTGTCATAGTTGTATACTGATGGCGACCATGCGGACACCTCTCCTCGCACCGTTTCGGACCGGCCCTGGCTCCCCGGTCTTCCGCCGGTTCGCGACGTTCCCGTTGACATTCGTGCGTGCCGGCGCGGGTTCAGCGGTCGTATCGGGGGTCCTGGTTGTGCGGGGAAACCGTTACAGGCAGCCAACCTGTGTGGACACATCCGAAAGTCTGCCCGGTATCAACGATCGGACAGGGCGAGACGTGCTTCTGTAGCCGAATGGCCGTAGCGTCGTCATCCATGAGCGACGACCGAATCGCGACTGTCGGCGTCGAGGAGGAGTTTCACATCCTCGATCTCGCGTCCCGCCAACTCGTACCGCGGGCCGGCGCGATCCTTGACCGCCTTCCAGCCGACCGCTTCGCCGCAGAGCTGTTGAAGTCCGTGGTGGAAACCAACAGCCGTCCCTGTACCGATCTTCTCGACTTGCGTGCCGACCTGGTGGACCTGCGGCGTGAACTCGCGGCAGTCGCGCAACCGCTCGGCCTCGGTCCCGCGGCCGCGGGAACTGTTCCGCTGGTCGATCCGGACGTGCTGGGGATCAGCCGCGACCCGCGGTATGAACAGATGCTCGCCGAGTATCAGCTGCTGGCCCGGGAGCAGTTGATCTGCGGTGCCCAGGTGCACGTGGACGTCGCGGACCGCGACCTCGCGATGGCGGTGGTCGCGTGGGTCGCGCCGTGGCTGCCGATGTTGCTGGCGCTGTCGGCGAGTTCCCCCTACTGGAAGGGTGTGGACAGCGGCTACGAGAGCGTCCGGACCTTGGTCTGGCAACGATGGCCGACCGCCGGCGTTGCCGGTTCGTTCAGCACCGCGGCCGAATACGATCAACTGGTCGCGGATCTGATCAAATCCGGGGTGATCAGCGATCCGGGCATGGTCTACTTCGACGTCCGTCCATCGGCGCACCTACCCACGGTCGAACTGCGCATCTGTGACGCATGTCCGGACGTCGACAACGTCATCCTCATCGCCGGCCTGTTCCGCGCGCTCGTCCGGCGGGCCACGCTCGCGATCGGGATCGGTGCGCCGGCACCGCCGCCACGGACCGAACTGCTGCGGGCGGCCACCTGGCGGGCGGCTCGCTCCGGGATCGAGGGCGACCTCGTCGATGTGGCCGGTGCGGGTCCGGTACCGGCGCACGACCTGCTGCGCCGACTGATGGACGAGGTCCGAGCCGAGCTGGAGCACGCTGGTGACTGGGAGTTGGTGACCGATCTCGCCCAGCAGGCGATCGGACGTGGCGGCGCCGCGGCCCGGCAGCGGCGGGCCTTCGCCCGGCGCGAGCGGTTGGCCGACGTCGCGGACCTCATCCTGGCCGAAACGCGTGACGCTCCGTTTGTCCCGTCGGCGTCGGCGTCTGGGTCTGGGTCGGTACCCGCGAGCACGCTCGCCGGTACGCCACGGTCCACCCCCGCGGGCGAGGCGAGCCTGCTTCACGGGTACTGCCCCGACGGCTTCGACGAGGTGGTCGACTCCGATGGCACGGTCCGTGCCCCGTACCGGACCGTGATGCGGACCCTGGACCGTCTCGGGCCGGCGGTGCTGACCGAACGCGCCGAGGCGCGAGGCGTCGAGCAGGTCCTGCGCGGGGTGGTGTTCCGGGTGACCGGCGAGGACGCTGCGCGGCCGTTTCCCTTCGATCTGGTGCCACGTATCGTCGAGGCCGCGGACTGGTCGCGGCTGCGGACGGGTCTGGCGCAGCGCGTCAGGGCACTCGAGGCCTTCCTGCACGACGCCTATGGCGAGCAGGCGGCCGTCGGCGACGGTGTGGTCCCGGCCTGGACGGTGCGTGACGCGCCCGGTATGCGGGCCGCCGGATTCGCGGTGCCCGCGGATGCCGTGCGGGCCAGCGTCACCGGCATCGACCTGGTGCGCGATGCCGACGGGAACTGGTTCGTTCTTGAGGACAACCTGCGGGTTCCCTCCGGAGTCGCCTATGCCATCGAAGGGCGGCGGCTGACCTGCTCGGTGCTGCCCGATCTGGTCCCGCCCGGCGGGATCGCCGGGCTCGACGGTGTACCCGCGCTCCTGCACGAGGCCCTCGTCGCGGCCGCTCCCACCCGGGCGACGGGGGAGCCGACGATCGCAGTGCTCACCGACGGGTCGGACAACTCGGCCCACTTCGAGCACGCCCTGTTGGCAGAGGAGATGGGGGTGGCGCTCGTCGAACCGGGCGACCTCCTCGTCGAGGACGGCCCGGCAGGCAGCGTGGTCCACCGTCTCGACCGGGGTCGACCTCGGCGGGTCGACGTCCTGTACCGGCGTTTTGACGAGGACGAGCTGGCCACCGCCGTGGCCGCCGACGGCCTGCCGCTCGGGCCGGCCCTGATCAGAGCGGTTCAAGCGGGAACGCTCAGCCTGGCGAACGCGCCTGGTAACGGTGTCGCCGACGACAAGGTGCTCTACGCCTATGTACCACTTCTGATCAAGTACTACCTGGGCGAAAAACCCGTACTCGACGATGTCATGACCTACGTCTGCGGCGATCCTGAGCAGTGCGCGTACGTGCTCGATCATCTGGACGAGTTGGTGATCAAACCGGCTGACGGGTACGGCGGGGACGGCGTACTGATCGGTCCGCGGGCGGACGCCGCTGAGCTCGCGACCGCCCGCCGACGCATCCTGGCTGAGCCGCGCCGCTGGATCGGCCAGGAGCTGGTGCGGCTGTCGACCCATCCAACCTGGCACGACGGTCGTTTCCAGCCGTGCTCGGTCGACCTGCGCGCCTTCGTCTACCTGGGCGCGGAGGCGGTGGTCATACCGGCGGCGCTGACCCGGGTCGCACCGGTCGGCAGCCTGATCGTCAACTCGTCCCGCGGCGGTGGTTCCAAGGACACCTGGCTACCGCGCTAGGGCCTTCCTGTTCGCAACGGTGGCGTCATCTGCTGGAAACGCCGGGCACAGATGGTGGTAGCCACGCCGTCGAGGAAGCCGATGAAGCGACCGACAGGGAGCGAACATGTGCGGTCTGAGCGGGGAGCTGCGGTTTGACGGCGCTGCGGCCGATGTGGACGCGGTGGTCAGGATGGCCGACCGGATGCGACCGCGCGGCCCGGACGGCAGCGGCGTGTGGGCGTCTGGACCGGTCGCGTTCGGTCACCGTCGCCTGAAGATCATCGATCTCTCGGAGCGCGGTGCGCAGCCGATGGTCGACAGCGAGCTCGGCCTCACGACGGTCTTCAACGGCTGCATCTACAACTACCGCGAACTGCGTGACGAGCTCATCACTGCGGGCTACCGTTTCTTCTCGGCATCGGACACTGAGGTGATCGGTAAGGCATACCATCGGTGGGGCACCCGGTGCGTCGACCACTTCGCCGGAATGTTCGCCTTCGCCATCCATGAGCGTGACACCGGCCGCGTCATCCTCGGCCGTGACCGTCTGGGCATCAAGCCGCTGTACGTCACGGCGGACGCGACGCGCGTCCGCTTTGCCTCGACGTTGCCCGCGCTGCTCGCCGGCGGCGGGATAAGCGGCGACATCGATCGGGTTGCGCTGCACCACTATCTGTCATTCCATTCGGTCGTGCCGGCGCCGCGCACGATCCTCGCAGCCGTGCGCAAACTGCCGGCGGCCACGGTTCGGATCATCGAAGCGGACGGTTCGACCACCGACGAGCGCTACTGGCAGCCGGGTTTCGCCCGCGACCCGGCGTATGAGGGCTGGTCGGCGTCGGACTGGCGGGACGCGATCGGCGAACGGCTGCGCACCGCGGTGCGCCGGCGCATGGTCGCCGACGTCGGGGTCGGCGTACTCCTGTCCGGGGGGCTTGACTCCAGCCTCATCGTGGCCCTGCTGGCCGAGGCCGGGCAGCACGACCTCGCGACCTTCAGCGTCGGCTTCGAGGCGGCCGGCGGCGAGTCCGGTGACGAGTTCGCGTACTCCGACGTCATCGCGAACCACTTCGGCACCGACCATCACCAGATTCGGGTCGCCGGTGACCGGCTGCTGCCCGCGATCGAGGCGACCGTCGAGGCGATGAGCGAGCCGATGGTCAGCCACGACTGCGTCGCCTTCCACCTGCTGTCGCAGGAGGTCGCCTGCCACCTGAAGGTCGTGCAGTCCGGGCAGGGCGCGGACGAGGTGTTCGCCGGCTACTCCTGGTACCCGCCACTGGCCCGGGTCGGACGCGATGAGGCGGTCGAGGACTACCTACGGGTGTTCGCGGACCGGTCGCACAGCGCGATCGAAGCCATGGTCGAGCCGGACTATCTCCTTGACACCGACGTCAGCGCGGCGTTCGTCGCCTCGCACTTCGCCGAGCCCGGTGCGTCCAGCGCGCTGGACGCGGCGCTGCGCATCGACTCCACGGTCATGCTGGTGGAAGATCCCGTCAAGCGGGTTGACAATATGACCATGGCTGCCGGTCTGGAGGCGCGCACCCCGTTCCTCGATCACGAGCTCGTCGAGCTCGCGGCGGCCTGTCCGCCCGAGCTGAAGCTCGCGTCGGGCGGCAAGGGAGTGCTCAAGGCCATCGGCCGCCCGATCATGCCGGCTGCGGTCATCGACCGGCCCAAGGGCTATTTCCCGGTCCCGGCGATCCGGCATCTGTCCGGCTCCTACCTGGACCGGGTGCGCGAGTCGCTCACCGATCCAGTCGCCAAGGCCCGCGGCCTGTTCCGAACCGAATGGGTCGAGGCGATGTTGGCCGCGCCGAACGACAACCGGACCACTCTCGGCGCGAACGCATTGTGGCAGGCGGCTCTGCTGGAGATGTGGCTGGCGACCCAGGGGGTGGCATGATGCTTGAGCAGTTCCCGGCTGAGCCACGGCATGTCGGCATGGTCAGTCCTGGTCCTGGTCCTGGTCTTGGCCCCGGTGACCTGGTGGATGACTGGGTGGCGGCGGCGAGCTGTTCGTCCCCGAGTCTGGGACCGGCAGGCGCGGTCGCTTATGTCAGTGACCGTGACGGCAGCCCGCGGCTGTGGGTGCGTGACTCCGCCGGCGCCGGGCGGGTCCTGGACACCGGAGCCGGTCAGGTCCGCTCGGTGGCCTGGTCACCTGATGGCGCGTGGATGGCATGCGTGGTGGCGCCCGGAGGCGGCGAGCATACCGAGGTTCGGGTCGTGCGCCCTGACGGCAGCGGCCTGCGGCGCCTCGCCGGCGGTTGGCATCCCGCCGCCAGCCTCCACTCGTCCACCGGCTCGGAGGCGGGCGCGGCGAGCGCCGCCGGGCTCGGCCGCTGGACCCCGGATGGTGGCGCGCTGGCGATCTGCGAGTCGGTCCGGTCAGGTTTGACCCACGCCCTGCTCGTCGACCCCGCAACCGGGCGGCGTGAGCACCTGGCGGTAGGCCAGGCGCTGGCCATCTGTGACATCGACGGCGACGCCGTGGCCGGGTACCGGCTGCTGCTGCGGGATGGTCCGCGGGGGGCCCGTCGGCTCATCCTCGTCGACTGCGGCACCGGACGCGTCCAACCGCTGCTTGCGGGAGTCGGCATGGTCGGGCTCGGCCGCTTCGGCCCGCCGGGCGCGGCCGCGGCCGGGACGATCCTTTACCTGCTCTCGGACGCCGGCCGGGAGCGTGCCGCGCTGGTCGCGGTTACCCTGGGAGAGGACGGGAGACTGCTTGCCACAGAGGTGGTGGCAGCCCGCGATGACGCCGATCTGGAACGGTTCGCACTGCTTCCAGCCGGCATTCCGGGCGGGCTTGCGGGCCTCATGCCGACTGGCGTCGCGCCCGGCACCGGCGGGGGAGCGCCCGCCGCGGTGCTGGCGTGGAACGTGGACGGGCGGACGGTTCTCGACCTGGTCGACCTCGGTTCGGGCGACCGACTGGAGCTCCCACCGCTGCCGCGCGACGTCGCGGGCAGCCTGCTCGTCCGCGATGGTGGCCGCGGGCTGCTCCTGGCCCTGGTCGGCTCGACCGTCCCAGGTGAGCTGTGGACCTATGACTTCGTGTCGCCCGACGTCGTGTCGCCCGACGTCGTGTCGCCCGACGTCGTGTCGCCCGACGTCGTGTCGCCCGACGTCGTGTCGCCCGACGTCGTGTCACCCTCGCCCGGTTATCGGTGCCTGGTCTCCGACGCACCGACAGCGTTCCCGGCACCGGCGCTCGCTTCCGTCGCAGATCTGGACCTGACCGCGGACCTCGACGGCAAGCCGGGGACGGACGGCAAGCTGGGCAGTGGGGCGGGCACCGAGGCGTTGCCGCGCGTTCCTCCCCGCCCACGGATCCGGCTGGTCCGTCCGGTGCTGCACCGGCTGCGCGCACATGACGGGCTGATGCTCTCCGGTTGGCTGTACCGGCCGCCCGGAGAGCCCGGCCCGTGCCCGACCCTGCTGTTCTTCCACGGTGGGCCCGAAGCACAGGAACGTCCCACTTTCGCACCGCTGTTCCAGGCTCTGGTCACCCGCGGTATCGCCGTGTTCGCCCCGAACGTGCGAGGTTCGGCGGGCTACGGTCGGTCGTTCGCGGGCGCCGACGACCACGCCCGCCGTTTCGACGGGATCGCCGACGTCGCCTCGTGCGTGCGGTATCTGGTTGACGCGGGTCTTGCCGACGGGGGGCGGGTCGGCGTCGCCGGGCGCTCCTACGGGGGTTACCTGACCCTCGCTGCGCTGGTCACCTACCCCGAGCTGTTCAGCGTGGGGGTCGACATCTGCGGGATGGTGGACTTCGCCACGTTCTTCTCCCACACCGAACCGTGGATCGCCGGTCCCGCGGTGACCAAGTACGGCGACCCCGTGCACGACGCCGCCCTGTTGCGGGACCTGTCGCCGCTGCACCGGATGGATCGCCTGGCCGCGCCCCTGCTGGTCGTCCACGGTGGAAACGACACCAACGTCCCGGTGTTCGAGGCCGAGCAGACCGTCGCCGCGGCGACGGCGCGGGGAGTCGACTGCCGGTACCTGCTCTTCGAGGGTGAGGGCCACGAAATCATGAACCTTGCCAACCGCACGGTGTTCATCCGGGAGACCGTCGAATGGGTGAGCGGCCACTTGCTGGCATCCGCTCCGGCGCAGTCACGGGCTGACGGGTCGTCGGTTCCCCGACAGCTGCATGCCTCGTCGGCATCCGGCCCGCAGCTGTCGGACCCGCAGCTGTCGGACCGGGGTCAGACAGTGACCCCGATGGGGATGGAGACACCCAGGCCGCCGCGGGTGTCCGCACCGTAGCGTGCCTTCTCCTTGGCGATGTCAAGCGGCCGGATGCTGGTTTTGGCCGCGAGCGCGGCGTCGTCGAGCAGGTGCGCGGGGATCAGCCAGACGACCTCGAACTCCAGACCGTCCGGGTCGTGTGCGTACAGGCTCTTGGTCGTGCCGTGGTCGGACGCGCCGACCAGCGCCCCGGCCTCGGTGAGCCGGCGCGCGGTCGTCTCAAGCTCGGTGAGGGTGCCGACCTCCCACGCGATGTGGTACATGCCGACGGTCGAACGCCCCGCCTGTGAGGCGCCGGCGGCTGCGCCGATCTGGAACATGCCGATGTCGTGGTCGTTGGTGGAGTCCGGCGCGCGCAGGAACGCGGCCTGGCCCGGTACCGACACCACGGTCTGGAAGTCGAGGATGTCGGTGTAGAAGGCGGCCGTGCGTGCGACGTCGCGTACATAGAGGACGACGTGGTTGAGGCGGTGGATGCCCATGACTTCTCCCTGCGGCCTTCGGTGCCGGCCACGTGGCGCCGGCTCGGTTCTGTTGAGCCTTCAACTATCTTCACGGTACCTCGAGTCGAAGGTGGCGATCCGGGTCGTGCGGTGTCCGAACCTTCGTGGCCGGAGGAGTAGGTAGAGAAGGCTGCTATCACGACGAAAATCGCCTACCGGGTTCGACCGCCACCCGATGACGGTAGGTGGAAACGGTCGCTATCACGACGGAAGCTACCTACCGTCACCGGGTGACGGTCACTGGAAAACGCCGCAGGAGTAGGGCAGTGTGGGCGGGTGGGACGGGTGACAGCACGCCGACGGGTTCTGCGGATTTCCGTCGACGGCGAGCGCGCGGTGCGGCCCGACAGCCTGGCCGGTGAGGAACCGCTGGAGCTGCGGGTCGGTGGTAAGGCGCTGACCGTGACCATGCGTACGCCCGGGCATGATATCGATCTTGTTCTGGGTTTCCTGGTCGGCGAGGGGATCATCGGTAGCGGGTCGGACGTCACGGCTATTCGTTACTGCGCCAGTGCCGCCAGTGCCGCCAGTGCCGTCGGCGTCGTCGGCAGCGCTGCCGACCGTCAGGGGCAGGATGTCCAGACCTACAACGAAGTCCAGACCTACAACGTTGTCGACATCACCCTCGCCCCGAGCGTTCCCAGGCCGGATGTCAGCATCGAGCGCGCCTTCTACACCAGCAGTTCCTGCGGACTGTGCGGGAAGACCAGCATCGACGGGGTCCGGCTGCGCAGCCGGTACGAGGTGGACGCCGACCCGCTGGTGCTGCGCCCGGATGTGGTGCTCGCGCTTCCCGACCGGCTTCGCCTGGCGCAGAAGGTCTTTGCCACCACCGGTGGCTTGCACGCCGCCGCGATCGCGGACGCCGACGGGAACCTGCTGGTGGTCCGGGAGGACGTCGGCCGCCACAACGCGGTCGACAAGGTCGTCGGCTGGGCGGCGCGTGAAGGGCAGCTGCCCTTGCGCGAACGGGTCCTGGTGGTCAGCGGCCGCGCGTCGTTCGAGCTGACCCAGAAGGCGCTGTTGGCCGGGATTCCCGCGCTGGTCGCGGTGTCCGCGCCGTCATCGCTCGCGGCGGACCTGGCCCAGGATGCCGGGATGACGCTGGTCGGGTTCGTCCGTGGCGGCTCGATGAACGTCTACACCGGTGCGCACCGCATTGCCGACGCACTGGTGAACAGCGGTTCATGATGAGAGGATTCCAACGATGCCACGTCATGCTCCACGGGAGGACAGCGGCGAGCGCGGGATCAGGGTCGGTTCCCCCGCATCGTCCGCGGCCGGTATTCCCGGTGTGCTGCACGCGATGGCGCATGTCCGTGACCAGCTGGGTGTCCGCCGCGGAGTCCGCTCGCTGCTCGCGCTGAACCAGGTCGACGGTTTCGACTGTCCCGGGTGTGCCTGGCCCGAAGGCGACCCGGCCGAGCGCAGAAGGGCCGAGTTCTGCGAGAACGGCGCCAAGGCCGTCGCCGAGGAGGCGACCCTTCGTCGGATCACCCCCGCGTTCTTCGCCGAGTATCCCATTGGTGAACTTGCCGCCCGCAGCGGTTACTGGCTGGGTCAGCAGGGCCGCCTCACCGAGCCGATGTACAAGGCGGCCGGGGCGGAGCACTACGTCCCGGTGGGTTGGGATGATGCGTTCGCGATTGTCGCCGAGGAACTGCAGGCGCTCGACAGCCCGGACGAGGCGGCCTTCTACACGTCCGGGCGGGCCAGCAATGAGGCAGCCTTCGTCTATCAGTTGTTCGTGCGGGCCTTCGGCACGAACAACCTGCCGGACTGCTCGAACATGTGCCACGAGTCGTCCGGGTCCGCGCTGACCGAAACGATCGGCGTGGGCAAGGGCAGCGTAAGCCTCGACGATCTCGCCAAAGCTGACCTGATCTTCATTGTGGGGCAGAATCCGGGCACGAACCATCCGCGGATGCTCACCGCGCTGGAGGCGGCCAAGCGCGCGGGAACGAGCATCATCGCGATCAACCCGCTGCCCGAGGCGGGTCTGCTGCGGTTCCGTAACCCGCAGCATCCCAGTGGCGTCATCGGGTCTGGCACGGTGCTGGCCGACCAGTTCCTGAAGATCCGCCTCGGCGGTGACCTGGCCCTGTTCCAGGCGATCAACGCACGCCTGCTGGCCGCCGAGGACGCGCGGCCGGGGCAGGTACTCGACCGGGCGTTCATCGACACCCATACCGACGGCTTCGCCGAGCTGGCCGCGCAGCTGCGGACGCTGTCCGCCGATGATGTTCGGGCCGCCACGGGCCTGGCCGACACGGAGATCGACCAGGTCGTGCAGCGGGTGCTGGCCGCACAACGGATCATCGTCTGTTGGGCGATGGGGCTCACCCAGCACCGTGACTCGGTGCCCACGATCCGAGAGGTCGTCAACTTCCTGCTGCTGCGCGGCAACATCGGTCGTCCCGGTGCCGGGGTGTGTCCGGTGCGCGGGCACAGCAACGTCCAGGGCGACCGGACCATGGGCATCTGGGAGAAGCCGCCGGCGCTCTTTCTCGACCGGCTGGCGGCCGAGTTCGGTTTCGATCCGCCGCGTGAACACGGGCTCGACGTGGTCGACACGGTGCGGGCGATGCGCGACGGCAGGGTGAAGGTGTTCACCGCACTCGGCGGGAACTTCGTCGCGGCCACCCCTGATTCCGAGGTCACCGAGGCCGCGATCCGGCGGCTGCGACTGAGCGTCCAGGTGTCGACCAAACTGAACCGATCGCATACCGTCACCGGCCGGCGGGCGTTGATCCTGCCCACGCTCGGCCGTACCGAGATCGACGTGCAGGCCGGCGGGCCGCAGTTCGTCACGGTCGAGGACTCGATGAGCGCGGTGCACGCCTCCCGAGGGAATCTCGCGCCCGCCTCGGTCGCGCTGCGTTCGGAGGTGGCGATCGTCTGCGGATTGGCCCGGGCGACGCTGGGCGACCGTGTCGCCGTCGACTGGGAGGGGCTCACCGCCGACTACGGTCGCGTCCGCGGACATATCGGCCGGGTCGTCCCCGGCTGTGAGGAATTCGAGGTGAAGGTCGCGCGGCCCGGTGGGTTCGTCCTCGCGCACCCGCCGCGGGACTCCCGCACCTTCCCGACCGAGACCGGGCGGGCCCGGCTCACCGTCAACACCCTGGACGTGCTGTGGGTTCCACCCGGGCATCTGCTGTTGCAGACGGTCCGTTCGCACGACCAGTTCAACACCACGATCTACGGGCTGGACGACCGTTACCGCGGCGTCCGTCAGGGCCGCCGGGTCGTGTTCGTCAACCCCGACGATCTCGCCGCCCTGACCATTGCCGATGGCGATCAGGTCGATCTGGTCAGCGTGTGGGGGGACGGCGTCCTCCGGCGCGCGGCGGACTTTCGGGTGGTGGCGTATCCGACCGCGGCCGGCTGTGCCGCCGCCTATTTCCCGGAGACCAACGTCCTTGTGCCGCTGGACAGTACCGCGGTGGTCAGTAATACTCCTACATCCAAGTCGATCGTAATCCGTCTGGAACCAGTCGTAGCCGCCCGGCGGGGACGATTCTCAAATCTGTTACATCAGGTGGAAATTTCTGATTCATCCGGGTGAACGGAAGGCTGTTGTTGTCTCAGTCCGGCGCTGCTGACAGTTGGAGCCGGCGCGATCTGCGAGGCTAACGGACGTGATAACACTGGCGGCTTGTGCGTTTTGTTCCCTGTTGGTGTGGTTGGTGCTACTGGGCGGCCACGGAATGTTCTGGTGCACCGACACCCGGCTTGATCCCGATGATGCCTTGGCGCGGGGCGGAGCCGAGCCGCCCGGCGGCTGGCCCGCGGTCACCGTGATCGTCCCCGCTCGGGACGAGGCTGAGATGTTGCCGCACAGTCTGCCGTCGCTGCTCGGCCAGCATTACCCCGGTTCGCTGCGGGTCGTGCTGGTCGACGACGCCAGCGACGACGGAACCGGTGACGTTGCCCGTGCGCTGGGCCGGCATCCCGATGCACAGGTGCCGTTGACGGTCATCACCAGCCAGCCACGGCCGGCCGGCTGGGTCGGCAAGGTGTGGGCGCTGGAACAGGGCATGCGCACCGTGCCACCGGATGTGGACTGGCTGCTGTTCACCGACGCTGACATCGCCCACGGCCCGGATTCGGTCACCCGGCTGGTGAGCCACGCAACCAGCCGCGGTCTCGACCTCACGTCGCTGATGGCCGTGCTACGCACTCAGAACCGCTGGGAGAGGATCATCATCCCGGCCTTCGTCTACTTCTTCGCCCAGCTCTATCCGTTCCGCCGGGCCAACCGGCCCGACGCGAGGACGTCGGCCGCGGCCGGGGGCTGTGTACTCCTGCGCCGGGCCGCGCTGGAACGTGCCGGGGGGCTGGCCGCCATCTCCGGCGCGGTCATCGACGACTGTTCCCTGGCCAGCGCGGTCAAGCGGACCGGTGGCCGGACCTGGTTGGGCCTCGCCGACCGCGGGCCGCACGGCGTGCGCAGCGTCCGGCCCTACCCGCAGCTGGCAGACCTGTGGAAGATGGTCGCCCGCAGCGCGTACACCCAGCTCCGGCATTCCCCGGCGCTGCTCGCCGGCACCGTTGTCGGACTGATCTTCGCTTACCTCATCCCGCCGCTCGCCGCGGTGGCCGGCCTGGCGGGTCTCGCCGCCGGTGCCGGTGGCGGCGCCGCGGCCGTTGCCGCTGCGGCCGGGATCAGCGCCTGGGTGGTGATGACCATCACCTACCTCCCGATGGTCCGTTACTACCGCCAGCCGCTGCCCGTCGTCCTGACTCTCCCCGCGGTGGCGGTCCTCTACGTGCTCATGACACTGGACTCGGCGCGGGCACACCGCCGTGGCCACGGCGCCGCGTGGAAGGGGCGCGCCTACTCGGCGTCGGACTCCGGCGGTGTCAACTCCGGCGGTGTCGCCGGAACGTGAAAGTCCCGGACTATCGTTGCAAACTCGCCCGCCGGTAGGCGACGGTACGTCGCAGCTTTCGGAGTAGCTTGAGGTCGAAGGGCAGTTCCACCAGGCCGGGTAGCCACAGATCGGCGCGGGCGGACAGGTCTGCCAGGAGTTTGCGGGATGCGCGGGCGGGGACGCCAACCTTCTCGCCGAGAGCGATGAAGTCCGATCCACAGATGTCGGCGTCCCGGCGGCCCGCTATCGGCAGCGCCATGGTGCTGTCACCGTACAGGTACGAGCTCGGCAGATCGTACGCGGGGGAGGCCTGCCATTCCCCGGTTACCCCGCGCAGGACAGAGAAATTCTTGGCATGGGCATCGCCGTTGCCGGTCAGAAAGGCGAAAACGAGCTGAGTCAGGAATATGCGGGCCGCGATACGCGGTGCGCCGCAGACGCCACTCAGTGCACGAACAAGTTGCTCGGTGTCGACGAGGTATTTGTCACCGGGCGGCCGGTTGAGAACCTGACAGCCGTCCTCGCAGGCGAGTTGGACGATGCCGTCGTCCACGACGGTGCGGTCAAAGCGTCTGACCAGCAGGCCTGCGGTACCGTCGACGTCGCGGACCAGTTCGGCCTCGGCGACGCGCAGCCTGCAATCCCGAGCGGCTTTCAGGAAGAAAGCCTCGTTTTCGACGAGCCGGGGATATTCTGGCGGATTGAGTTTGAGAATGTACCGATCGGCCTGATGGGCGACTGGAACGCTGATCATGGCGGTGCTGGCTTTGTCCTGGACTCCGGGAATTCCGACCCGGTCGGGACGGATGTTCAGGTCGGCCAGGAGGTCTCTGAAACGGATGCCGGTGAAATCGGTGACCCTCAGCAGCGGGGAAACATCGGTCAGACCGGCGCCGGCGGGAACAACGCGTACATCGCCGATCGTGTCCCCACCCACAGCCAGGAGAAGGGAGAACTCGTCGTCGGCCGACGTCTTGACCGTCCTGCGGAGCGCGCCGAGACGGCGTCCCTCCGGCAGGAGCCCGGCGAAGAACGACGGCACCGTGTTGGCCGGGGTCATCACAGGTGTCTCGGCAACGGGAAGTGTCGTGGCGACGGGCTCACCCTGACCGCTGGCCCATTCGGTCGTGTAGCCGAACCTGACCCCATGATCTGTGCGAACCAGGTGTCCGGCGAGCCGGTCGGACTTGTACACATCGGCCCGGTCGATGCCGGTGAGATCGGTTGATGCGTCGAGTTGTCTCGATTCCGCTCTCGGCGTTCTCATGGCTGTGGCCGGTCGGGCGCCGTGGCCTTGGCGAGCAATGGCAGGTCCGATGACACGCCGATATTCCCATGGCCACGAGCGACCTCGAGCGTGAGCCCCAGGACGTCGAGAACATCGAGCAGCTTATCGAGCCGTATCGTGATTTTTCCCGCTTCCACAGAGTGAACGAACCGCTCAGAACAGTCAGCGAGGTCCGCGACCTCCTCCTGCCGTAGACCGAGATCGACTCGTCGGCGCCGCACGGCGTCTGCAAGGCGAGTCACGCGATCTGCACGATCGTGCATCTTCGGGTCTGCCTTCCTGTCGTCACCGTGGCGTTTGCCGGTTCGCTGCATGATCGTGCAGCAGGGTGTCAGTATCCACGAGGCGAAGGTGGTTGGACAACGATCGGCCGCACGATCGTGCTGGTCAAGAAAATAGTCAATCGTGTGAACCTCCGCTGGGTTGGACGTGAGTGGCCGGGGTGCGGCTGGTGGGCCACCCCGTAGGGTGTGCCATGTGACGCTGATCCTCCTGCCCGCCGTGGATGTCGCAGACGGCCGGGCCGTCCGGCTGGTCCGAGGCGAAGCCGGTTCCGAGACGTCCTACGGCGACCCGCGCGAGGCGGCCCTTGCCTGGCAGCGCGACGGCGCCGAGTGGATCCACCTTGTCGACCTTGATGCGGCGTTCGGCCGTGGCTCGAACCGTGGGCTGATCGCCGAGGTGGTCCGGTCGGTCGACGTGGCGGTGGAGCTCTCCGGCGGTATCCGCGACGACGATTCGTTGGACGCGGCACTGGCGACCGGCGCGGCCCGGGTCAACATCGGCACGGCCGCGTTGGAGAACCCCGACTGGGTGCGTTCCGCGATCGGCCGGGTCGCCGACAAGATTGCCGTCGGTCTCGACGTCCGCGGCACGATCCTGTCCGCCCGTGGGTGGACCCGTGACGGTGGCGAGCTGTTCGACGTCCTGGCCCGCCTGGATGCCGACGGCTGCGCCCGGTACGTGGTGACCGATGTTCATCGTGACGGCACCCTCACCGGGCCCAACCTGGACCTGCTGGCCGCCGTCACCGCGGCGACGTCACGGCCCGTGATCGCCAGTGGCGGGGTGTCGTCCCTGGCCGACCTGGCCGCGATCGCGGGTGTGGCGGGCGTCGAGGGCGCCATCGTCGGCAAGGCCCTCTACGCCGGGGCGTTCACCCTGCCCGAGGCGTTGGCGGTCGCGGCGGGCCGGCCCGCGCCCATCCGATGAGCGGGTCCATCCGATGACCGTCGCGGTCCGGGTGATCCCCTGCCTGGATGTCGACGCGGGCCGGGTCGTCAAGGGTGTGAACTTCACCGACCTGCGGGACGCCGGCGACCCGGTGGAGATGGCGAAGCTGTACGACGCCGAGGGCGCCGACGAGCTGACCTTCCTCGACATCACCGCGTCCAGCGGGAACCGGGAGACCACCTACGACGTGGTCCGGCGCACCGCCGAGCAGGTGTTCATCCCCCTGACCGTCGGAGGCGGGATACGGACACCCGACGACGTCGACCGGCTTCTGCGGGCGGGAGCGGACAAGGTCGGTGTCAACACCGCCGCGGTCGCCCACCCCGAGCTGATCCGCGAGTGCGCGCTGCGGTTCGGCAGCCAGTGCATCGTGCTGTCGGTGGATGCCCGACGCGGCCACGAACCGGGCGGCCCGCGGTTCGAGGTGACGACCCACGGCGGGCGTCACGGTACCGGCATCGACGCGGTTGCCTGGGCGGCACGGGCGGTGGAGCTCGGTGCCGGGGAGATCCTGCTCAACTCGATGGACGCGGACGGGACACGGGACGGCTACGATCTGGAGATGATCGGGGCCGTCCGCGCGGTTGTGGACGTGCCCGTGATCGCCAGTGGCGGGGCCGGGTCGCTCGCCCACTTCCCCCCGGCTGTTGCCGCGGGTGCGGACGCGGTGCTTGCCGCGAGCGTCTTCCACTTCGGTCACCTGCGCATCGGTCACGTCAAGGACGCGTTGCGGGCCGCCGCCCTACCTGTTCGCTGAGCGCGCGTCAGCTGTTGGATGTCCATTGGATATCTAGACGGCCAAAGGGCGTGCGACGATCGTCAGATCGCGCGCCCGGAGGCCGAGGTCCTGGGAGCGCTGACGGCCAAAGGGCGTGCGACGATCGTCAGATCGCGCGCCCGGAGGCATCGCCCCCGGTCTCGTGATCATGCAGTGGTGCGTCCCGGGACGTCCGATAGGAGTCGGATTCTGGCCACACCCGTTGCGACGGGCTGTATTTTCGGTTCGAATCCGTTTGGGCGGTGCCGATGTCGGCGGCGTGGTGAGCGACGAGAGGAGAACCATGCCCGATGACCCGGCGGGATCGACGGAGTCGGTTTCCGCAGGTTCACCCGATGTTATCCGAAGAGGTCTGGCCATCATCGGGATGGGCATCCGCGAGGAACCCCGGTCGTTCGCCGTGGCAGTTGCCGGCAGTTCGCTGTTCGGCCTCATGACCGTGGCGAGCTCGGTCGTGCTCGGCGAGGTCACGGACAAGGTCCTGCTGCCCTCCTTTGACACCGGGCGGGTGGCGGTGGGCAGCCTCACGCTGGCAGCGACGCTGCTGGTCGCCGTCGGCGTTGCCAGGGCGGTGGGGATGTTCGTGCGCCGGCTCGGCGGTGGGGTGATGACGTTCCGGCTACAGGCACTCTACCGTCGCCGGGTGACGCGGCAGTATCTGCTCCTGCCGCTGTCGTGGCACCAGCGCCACTCGACCGGCCTGCTGCTGTCCAATGCCAATGCGGACGTGGAGGCGACGTGGGCGCCGATCCTCCCGCTGCCGTTCGCGGCGGGCGTGCTTGTCATGATCGTCGTGGCCCTGGTGGTGCTGATCGCGACCGATCCGCTGCTGGCTGCCGTCGGATGCGTCATCTTCCCCTTCTTCGGCGTCGTCAACGTCATCTACGGGCAGAAGGTCTCGCCGCTGCTGTCGCGCGCCCAGCAACTGCGGGCGGAGGTGAGCGGGGTGGCGCACGAGTCGTTCGACGGCGCCCTGGTGATCAAGACGATGGGGCGGGAACGTGACGAGAC
>NZ_CAUVXL010000172.1:0-51009 GCF_963555915.1 Protofrankia sp. Cas4 | reverse complement strand
GCCACAGGATCCATCCGTGCACCCACCGGACCGCCAGCGGCGAGCGGGTGGCCCGACAGCTCGGACATCGCCTTCGTGTCGGATCGTTTTCGATCATCGGTACCCACAGCGCAGTGCGTCGGTCCCATACGGGATGATCTGGTGGCGTGACCGCCTCATTACGTCAACCGTCGACCATCGCCGCCGCCTATCCCCACCGCTACGCGGTGGTGGACGTGGAGACCTCCGGGCTGGTGGCACAACGCAGCCGGGTGCTCTCGATAGCCGTGGTGCACGTGGCGTCCGACGGCACGGTGGAACGGCGATGGTCGACCCTGCTCAACCCGGGATGCGACCCCGGGCCGGTTCACATCCACGGGCTCACCCGCGAACGGTTGGCCGGCAGCCCCACCTTCGATCGGATCGTCGACTCCCTGCTGCCGCTGCTCGACGGCCGAATCTTCGTCGCGCATAATGCGGTTTTCGACTGGCAGATGCTTGCCACCGAGGCGATGCGGATAGGTATCCGTCTCCCTGTCGAGTGGCGGCTGTGCACCCGGGTTCTCGCCCGTCGGCTCGATCTCGACCTGCCGAACCTGAAATTGGCTACGTTGGCCGACCACTGGGGGGTTGTCCAATGCCGAGCCCACGATGCCGTCGACGACGCCGACGTCCTTGCCGCACTGCTACCGCAGGCGTTGGAACATGCCGCCGGCCAGTATCTGGACCTGCCCCTCACTCCCTGCGGCACACCACGCGACGACGCAACGATCCGGCCCGCCCACGACCAGACGACCGGACGGAAACCACGCTGCCGCTACGTCAATCCGGGGCCACTCGCCGCCGACGGGCCACTCATCCAGGGCATGCAGGTTGCCTTCACCGGTGACTCCATCACGAGCCGCGACACACTCGCCGAGGAGGCCAGCGCCGCTGGCTTACACGTCACCAGCGCGGTCAGCCGCCGGACCAGCGTTGTCGTCACCAACAACATCCGCAGCGGGACTGCCAAAGCCCGTGCCGCGCTGGCGCACGGCACGACAGTGCTCGACGAACAGGTCTTCCTGCGCCTGCTCAGCGATGTCCGCCCCGGCCGGCTCCGCGAACAGACCGCCCCCGACATCGGGTCGGTGCTGACCTCGAACCCGAACCCGACTGCGGCTGCCACTGCCACTGCCACTGCGACGCATACGTCCCACCCCTTTGCAGGCCGTCGCATACTTGTACTCGGCGAGCCACACGCCACGGCCACGCAGCTCCGGGAACGCATCACGGCCTTCCGCGGTATCCCTGCCGTGAACGTCACCGCAAGTCTCGCCCTCACCGTCTGCCTGGACGGCGGCGAGCAAGACCGCCGCATGCCCCGCATCCGACACCTCGGCATCCCCGTCGTGCCTGCCGAAACATTCCTGCGCGACATCGCCGCCAGCCGGTCCCTCCCGGACAGCCTGTCCCTCCCACCGGCCACCGGCGGGACCGAGCCCGACGCGCTGCTTTCTGCCGGCGCGACGCCCCGGTCACCTCGGTCGTCGTCCAGCCGGGCGGCTACCGGACGGGTACTACCCTGCGGCGGCGTCCAGGATCTACCGACGGCCGTCGCCGGCACGCAATGGACCATCGCCGCCACCTGGTCCTGGGACGCCTGCGATGTCGACGTCGTCGCGTTCCTCGTCGGTGACGACGATCTGGTCGGGGCCGACGAGGACTTTGTGTTCTACAACCAGCCGCAGGCTGCCGGCGGAGCAGCTGTGCTCAACGTCGACGGTCCGGCGGAACAAGCCATCACCGTGGACCTCACCGCCGTACCGAACGACACACGAAAGATCATTATTGCGGCGGCTCTCGACGGATCCCGGACGTTCGGCGAAATCGGACCGGTCGAAATCAGCGCTCAGACACCGGACCCGGCAACGTGGCTGCGTGCCACCCTGGACGCCGCCACCACCGAGCGAACCCTGATACTCGTCGAGATCTACCGGCGGGCAGACGCCTGGCGTTTCCGTGCCGTCGGCCAGGGCTATGACCACGGACTCGCCGAACTGGCCCGCGTCTACGGCGTCGAGATCGAGGACTGACACGCGCCTGTTCCCGCACCGAAGACGTCATGTCTGCGATAATCAACATCGCTGATGTTATAGATCCCGTCTCGCCGGGCCCTGGACGCCGATTCCATCGTCGTCCGCCAACGTCCGTAGACGTCCGCCGGCTCGGCTACACGATTCAGTTCCCGGCTCCGGGTGGAGCGTCGCGCAGCAGGCAAGTCAGCCGCGACGTGCACACAGGGCGACCGGACTCGTCGACGATCCGAATGTCGTAGGTGGCGAGCGTGGCACCGACCTGGATCGCGGTGGCCGTCGCCGTCACCGTTCCCGACCGCGCGGCCCGGTGGTGGGCCGCGTTGATTTCGATACCCAGCGCCACCCGGCCGGCCGCGGCGGGCGAGATTGCCGCGGCGAGCGAGCCGATCGTTTCAGCGAGCACCACGGATGCACCCCCGTGCAGCAGCCCGTATGGCTGGCGGTTGCCCTCCACCGGCATCGTCGCGACGACCCGGTCCGGACCGGCTTCGACGACCGTGATGCCCATGCGCGCGGCCAGCTCGCCCCGGCTACGGTTCAAGACAGTGACGAGGTCCTCGTCCGGACCGGCGCGGAAATCGGTGCGGACGGTCGGGGCGGTGCCGGTGCCGGTGCCGGTGCCGGTGTCGGTGTCGCTAGTCGGATCTGCCACGTGAGTTCCCTTCGCCCGGGCGATGAGCTCGCGTCGGTCGGCGGCGGAATGCCCGCTCTGAATGTTGATCTCTTTAAGCGCTACGAACACGTCCAGCGTCTCATCGAGCGCCTCCCACACGGATCCCATGCCACCGTCCAGCCCCGAACCAGCTACCGCTGCAGCCACCGGCAGCCCCGAACGCCCTTGACGACACCACCAGAAACTTCGTCAGCCGTGGACCTGCCAACCTGTTCGAGGCAGCGTCTGACTGCCCGATCTGGCAGCCAGACCGGCGGACGAGCCCGGACTACGGGGGACAGCTGCGTACGATCATCCCAGGGTCGCGATGTTCGATGGATGTATGCGGACGTCCACGGATGATCGCGAGCAAACTACGGACTACCTGATTCCGATTCCCTCTGCTCCCGGTCGCCATCAGATTCTTCTTCAGCCGCAGACTTTTGATCATCGGAGAGTGCGGATGGGCCGAGGACTTCGACGATACGGTCGCGCGACATCCGCCCTAGTCGAGGCCCACCAGCGCGCCTGGAACAGCAAGCGGTCCGGCCCCCCGTGAGAGCCGAACCCCGGTCATGCAGACGACCGGACAGCTGCGGTGACGAGCAGGCCTCACGGCGACCCCTACACCGGCGGCCGGGTGTCCCATCCCGACCCGGCCGGCGGCTCCGAGCCCGGCCCATAACCCGCCGCCCATATCGTCCGCAGTGGCTTGCCGTGTGGGCAGGTCCCCGTCTCGGGGATCGGCTCCACGCTGCCCGTGGCGTGCAACTGGGCGCCGCGACGGCGACGGCACTTGTTGCAGGCCACCAGAGCCAGCATTGGGACGACCGGCGTCTCGCCGGGCGTCGGGTCGTCCGCCATTACTTCTTCTTGACCTTCCCGCCGCCGGCGCAGGCGCTGCACTTCCGTTCCTGTGTGCCGCTGAAGTTGCCTTCTTCGTCCGTCTCAACCCTGTCGAAGATGACCTTTCCGGTGCCGTTGCACGTCGGGCAGTCGGCGAATTCAACTTCGCTGACGTTCGTCTTTGCGGTGGCATCCTTACCGCCACGTTTGACGCCGTCTCGGCCGGTGCTCGCGCCGCCGCCGGTGCTGCCCCGCTTGTTCCACGCCATTGCACGCACCTTCCGTGTTCGTTAGGTTGCGGACCTAGGGTAAACCGGTGCTCGTCCAGTTACAGCGCCTGGCACCCACCGCAGTGGAGAGAACGCGGCGAGTGCCCGAGATGATGCGGATCGGCTCAGAAGCGCATTTCGCCGTGTTCGACGCCGTCGACGAACGCGGCCCACTCGGCGCGGGAAAACGACAGCACGGGTCCGCCCGGGCTCTTGGAGTCGCGGACGACAACCCCGCCGTCGTGCGCTGCTGCTTCGACGCACATGCCCCTGGCACCGTTGGAGAAGCTGGACGTCTGCCAGGTGACGGCGTCGGGCTCGAAGTTGGTGAGGTCGGGTTTGCGGGTGCGATCCTCGAACATGGGTGATCCTTTCAGTGGTGGATGTTGGTGCACGCGCCGGCCCTACTCCGCGCCTCTTCTGACGAGGGAGGAGGCGGGCCAGTACCGGGCGCCCGGTACGGAGAGGTGTGGCGGGATGCCCGGCGGCTGGCGCTGACCCCGGCGGAGTTCGCCTCCCCACTTGCCACGTGCATCGTCGGTCCGGATGAGGCCGCGCGGCTCCGGATCGCCACCGCGTTGCGGCTGGACAACTCGACGGACCCGTCGTGATCGTGTCCACGCCATGTCCATGGACACTCGCGAGTGGTCGGGAACGGCCGGGAACTCATACCGAGTGTATTTGATCACTAATACGAACCGGATCATGCCGTCTACCAGCGGTTCTTGCTGGTTAGAGCGGAGGGCGTGGGATTCGAACCCACGAGGAGCGTTGCCGCCCCTAGTGGTTTTCAAGCGGGCTTGCCGCCCCCGCAGATCATGGCGTTGACCAGCGTAAACAGGGATGTGTTCAAGCGGTGACACCACATCCGCCCGTCATCCGCCCGCGCAGCGCCGATTCGCTCTCGCCGCCATAGATGAAGGATGGGCGGGTTCCGGTCGGGGCGCGACAGCGCCATCAGCATCCCGGCTCGTCGTTCGGATCCGAAGATGAGCCGAACATGAAGATCGCCGTGTCCACGCGCTTCGGGTCGTAGAACGCCTCGCCGCCGTTGCTCTCGTCGCTACTGACGCTGACGAGGACCTGCCCGCTGCCTCCATGGAGACGGGCCAGGGTGGGGCTGATGAACTCCGACTGCCGGCAGGTGTCGTGGGTTCGGGTCCACAGCACCCGAGCGTCGCTGGGCAGCTCGGCGAGCACCCGGGTATTCGCCACGCTGATCGGCACAAACGGCAAACGCATGTCGTAGAAGCTCACCCAGTCGTCTATGTAGTTCACAGCGTAGTAGGTATCGAAAGGCAGGCCGTCGTCTCCCAGCCCGAGCGTCCGATCCGGGTTGTAGCAACAGTTGACCGGGGTGTTGCCGTGGGTGTCCATCGTGTGGTGGGCGTTCCAGTCGGCCTGCGTGGCACCAAACCCGGGAAGATGCTCCGCTGGGGATGCCGGCGGCGGCGCTGGTACGGATGGCGGCGTGGTTGGTACAGGCATCGCCGGGGCTGCACTGGTGTGGATCGGCGCCGGCACTGGCACTGGCACCGGTATCGGTGTCGTTGACACGGGCACCGGCGGCAGTGCCGAGATGGCCGGTAAGGCGCTCGGCGAGGCTGTCATAGTGCTGCCGCTGGCGGTCTGGGTCGTCATCGGCGCCGGCAGTACGGCCCCGATCGCAGCCAGGGACAGGAAGACACCTACCGCGCCTGCGATGACAGCCTTCCTGGGGTTGTGGCGGATCCAAACGGCTGCCCGGTCTCGGGACGGTCGCGCGGACCGCGGGGGTGGGCGGTGCTGGTTTCGGCCGCCCGGCGGCTGCCACGGCGATACGCCCTGATCCCCCATGAATCCCCCTTTTAGCATGCAGTGGGGGCAGCCTACGAGACCCCTGAAAATCTTGATTGTGGGGTCTCGTGAATGGATGCGAACCACGTGTCTCGCGGCTGGCGCATCAATGACAGCAAAGCGGCAGAGGCAACGCGCTACACGACCGCTGGCGGGCGTACGGGTAGGTCGTGGTCGCCCCGAACACGGTGGGGTCGCCGGCCGCGATGCGCCAGCGGGTGTCATCAATCTCGGTCTGCACTTCGGGGTTGAGGCACAGCAGGGCTTCGGTCCACCAGACTCGCAGCACCCGGTCGAGCGGTGCCATGTCCAAGGTGTCCGCCACGGTGGCCAGTGCCGTGCGGAAGTCGGTGTCGAACGCCGGCTGTAGGTCAGCCGGCAGGGCAGCCCGGATCGCAGCTGGATTCTTGTCAACACGCCGAACATGGGCACTCCGTGCATCGACCCGCACGCCCGCTTCGCTCATGAGAGCGATTTTCCCACCGCGCCAAGGACGACACCCGGCCGGTGCCAAGCGCCCGGTACGGAGATGTGCGGCAGGACGTCCGGCCAGACTGCGGTATCCACGGCTGGCGAGCCGTGCCACAGCCTTTTGCCAATCCAGCGCGTACCTGCTCAGCCGGCGCCCGAGTAGCTGGATCTTTCCTGAGCATCAGCTGTGGCATCGCCGCCAACAACGGCGGTGCATACTGCCATGATCAGACCACGTGCCAGCGGGCGCGGTCAGGGCTGGCGGCAGTGGTTCCGCAGACCATGGGCGTACCTCGGTCGGTGACCCCGGTAGCGCCTTCCGGGGCGCAGAAGGCGCCGGGGTGTACGACATTCGGACCGGACTGGGCCCGTGGAGCACTGGCCGGCGCTGGCGGCGGTACTGGCGAGTGGCTAGGCGCGGGCTGTTGGGCGTGCTGCGCCTGCACCAGCTGCGCCTGCGCCAGCTGCGACTGCACCGCGGTGCTGTGATGCTGCGTCGCGGCCGGGGTGGGCGCCGACTTGGGTGGAACGACCGGCGCTGTAGCGGTTCGAATCGGTGCCAGCGTCGGACTCGCCGGCGCCACCAGTGAAGCACTCGGCGAGGCAGTCACGGTGACGCCGCTGGCGGTTGGTGTCGTTTTCGGTGCCGGCAGTACGGCACCGATCGCGGCCAGAAGGAAGAAGACGCCGATCACGCCGCCGACGGCGGACTTCCAGGGGTTGCGACGGATCCAGGCGGACGCCTGCCTTTGTGGCGGTCGCGGCTGCGGTCGGTGCTGGTTGTGACGGCCCGACGGCTGCCACGGCGGTAAGCCCTGATTCCCCACTATCCCCCCAGAGTCGTTAACGGTGGGGGCATCGTAGGGCGGTTGCTGTGCATGCCAGTCGCCGGGGCGCGATAACCGATGTGCCCGACAGGCTGGACCTGGCGATGGCTTCCTACGGCTGGGACGACGCGGTCGAAGACGAATGACGCATCGACGCGGATCCGATCTCTGACGGCAATTTCGCCGCCGCGTTCCCCTGGGCGTGGTTCACCTGCTCCTGTATCAGTCTTTGCGCATTGGTAAGGTCCGCTTCGTATAGCCAGGCGTTGGTGAGGTTCACGCCCTTTAGGTAGGTTTTAGTAATATTTGCTTCGTTAAGCCGGGAATTAGTAGATAGCCCACGTGCAGGTGCCCCGACGGACCATCGGCCGGGGCACCTGCACGCTGACGCCCGGTCTGTATGGCTCCTACTACGATCCGCAACCCATCGTCCGGACCCGTGTTGCGTAGCGAAACGGACCGCGGTCTCCCCATGCGCTCAGGCCGCCTAAAGTTGACCTTGCCGGCTCCGGAAAGGTCAACTTTGCTGTTTCCTGGTACCGGGAAGCGACCTGCATCGGCGTGTTCTGGTCCAACCGGCGATCGGAGCGCGGCCCTTGATGAGTCCGCGGTGGTTCGTAAAGAGGAACGGCCCGACGGTGCCACTGCGGGCAACGTCGGGCCGCAGAGTCGGTGGCCACCTCGCAGGGTCGGGAACGCCTACCGGCTCCTTTTGCACCTTGGCAACAGGCCCAGCGGCACGACGAGCCGGACCGTTCAAGCGCCCGCCCGGGCCACACCGCCTCTGCTCCTCGACGCCGGCAGACCGGCACGCCGTCCCTCGCGACGTCTGACCTCAGTCCGTCACCGATCGCAGGCGGGCGTGATCTGCAGCGTGGCACGTCATGCCCACAGCCTCGGGCGACTCCTCCCAACGCTATCGTCGGCGCGTGGTGCACCAAGGTCTCTTTGAGCTCGACTCCCTGCCCCTATCCGACTCGCTACAGATGGCGATCGATCATGGAGAGGTGTTCACTCGGCACTGGGTCGTCGAATTGATCTTGGACTGGGTTGGCTACACGCCAGACAGGGACCTCGCCAATACCGTGATCGTGGAGCCCGCGTGCGGTGCCGGAGCCTTTGTCGGGCCGATACTTCAACGACTGACCGCTTCATGCCAAGTCCACGGCCGCTCGCTGCTCGACACTGCCGACGCCGTGCGTGCCTTCGACCTCCTCGACCGCAACGTGAGATCGAGCCGGGATCTCGCGATCCGGCTCATGGCCGACCGAGGCTGGGACGCCCCGAGCGCCGAGAAGCTGGCTGAGACGTGGATCCGTCAGGGGGACTTCCTCCTTCAGGACGAGTATCGAAACGCCGACTTTGTCGTTGGAAACCCGCCGTACATCCGTCTTGAGGACGTCCCCGACGTCCGTATGAATGCCTATCGGGCGGCATGCCCCACGATGGGTGGGCGCGCGGATATCTACGTCGGCTTCTACGAAGTCGGCTTGAAGATTCTGAAGCCTGGCGGGAGACTCGGCTTCATCTGCGCGGACCGCTGGATGCGAAACCAGTACGGGAGCCAGTTGCGCGAGCTCGTCAGCCGCGCCTTCAACGTCGAAGTCGTCCTCACCATGCACGACGTGGACGTCTTCCTCGAAGCGGTCTCCGCTTACCCGGCCATCACGATTATCCAAAGCGCACCCCAAGGGCCGGCCGTCGCCGCTGATACGACGTCCTCCTTCGACGCTACTGAGGCCGCGTCTCTACGGAACTGGGCGGGGACGGAGGGGGAGACCTCCGTCCGTACTCCGACGTTCCATGCCGCACGCCTTCCCCACTGGTTTTCTGGCACGGACTCTTGGCCCGCAGCCTCACCCGCGCGGCTCGCTATGCTAGAAGACCTCAACGATCGGTTTCCCTATCTTGAGGACGACTCGACTGGGACTCGTGTAGGCATTGGGGTCGCCACGGGTGCGGACAGCGTGTTCATCACCAACGAGTCGGAACGTGTGGACATCGAGGGCGACCGCCTACTCCCCTTGGCCATGGTTCGCGACATCACAGGCGGTTCGTTCATTTGGACAGGCACACACCTCATTAACCCCTGGAACGTCGACGGGCGACTGGTCGATCTCGCCGAGTACCCTCGCCTCGACCGGTATTTCCGTCAGCATAGTGGCCAGCTGCGCGCGCGCCACATCGCTAGGAAGCAGCCGACTCGCTGGTACAAGACCATCGACAAGGTCGACCACCGGCTCGTCGAGAGGCCGAAGCTCCTCTTTCCGGATATGAAAGCCACCATCCACCCGGTCCTAGATCGAGGTGGATTCTACCCCCATCACAACCTCTACTACATCGTCTCGGATGCATGGGACCTGAGGGTTCTCGGTGGGCTCCTGCTTTCACGAGTAGCCGAAGCATTCATCTCGGCATATGGGGTCAAGATGCGTGGCGGAACCCTACGATTCCAAGCCCAGTACCTCCGCCGAATCCGAGTACCTCGCCACGACCTGATCAACGATGCGAATCGTACGGCGCTGCGCGACGCATTCGATCGTCGCGACGTCGACGCCGCGACAGAGACTGCTCTGCGCGTCTACGGCCTGTCTAGCCTGCCAGACTGAGAGAGGGAAGTCTTGACCGTAACCCGTGAGGACTTCGAAGAAGCAATCGCTGCTTATTGGGGCGTCAAAGAGACCCAGAACCAGCTTTCCGCTGTCAGGGAGAAAGTTGGTGCGGGAACCGCGGGATCTGTGCGCGGCGGCAAACACTTCGATGCCATCGCAACCCTCCTCGCCAAGTTCTTCGTCGAGGCTGGATATCCTTCCGGATCCATTCGCGTAACGGTCAGTCAAGGCTTGGAGCTCCCGGGATACTACCGCCCGCAAAAAAGGTGGGACATCATAGTTGCTTATGGCAACGTCCTAGTCGCCGCGTTCGAACTCAAGGCCCTCGGCGGGCCGTCATTCGGCAACAACTACAACAACAGAGTCGAGGAAGCGCTTGGAAGCGCCGTGGACTTCCGACGGGCAGTGCTCGCCGACTCCTACCTCGGCGAGAAGCCATGGCTCGGCTACTTTTTTATCATGCAGGATGAGCTCGGGTCACGCTCTGAAGTTCGACTGAACAAAGGCGCATTCCCGGTCGAGACAATCTGGCAGGGAGCCTCCTACCAGAAAAGATTCGCAATCTTCTGTGAACGACTCATGGCAGAAAACCTGTACGACGCCGTCTGCTATGTCACCTCGTCGGCCCACAACCCGCGGCCGGTCGAGCTCGTCGAAAGCCTCGACTGGCGCCACTTCTCGGCTGCCATCAACGCTCGCATCACGTACCTAAGCGAACTTGGAATCCCTGGCGACAGCGGAGCGCTCTCCATTTAACAAAATACCAGAGTGCCAGAGCGGCAGCACGTCGACGCCGCTCCGTACCGGCACGGCGATCGGAGTACGCTCAGACATTGACAGCTTTCGCGCAAGAAAGTGAGCGAGATATACGCGCCAGGTGATTGACGCCGGGCCGTGGGAGTTGAACCCTCCGAGACCGGAGTACTGCAATGGGTGCGGACATCTGTAGATGTCGATGGACGCTCTCGATCCCGCGACCTGCATCGACAGAAATTCGTGATTCGGTCGTTGATGACGAGATCCTGGCCGTCGACGCAGTTGGCGTAGACACGAAGGAGAACATCCACGCTGTGACCGGCCCGGCGGGTAACCTCAGTCGGTGTTATATCCGCGTTGAGCCAGAGGGAAACCGCAGCGTGGCGCAGGTCGTAAGGACGCCGGGCGAGCGGTGACGCGGCCTGCTCCGGTGTGAGCGCCTTCTCTCGGGCCTCTTCCGCCACGCGCGGGTGTACGTGCTCTCCTGTGGGGCACCACCGGCCGCGGTTCGGACCAGCCGGCCTTCCATGCCGACACCGAAGTTGTCGATGTGGTAGCGCAGCATCCGCACGTACGCGGGTGGGATCGGTACCGGGCGGGTTTCCTTCTCACCCGCCGCTTCAGCCCGCGCCGCTTACGGGGCGCCGCGTCATCCGTCCAACCATGCCCGGCACGGGGTTCGTTGGCCGCCAGGTCCAGGCGGCCCCAACTTTCGGTCGGCAGGAAGCAGTCCGACCCGCGCGGCGCCAGGCCCTCGGACGGCCGGGTACCCGCGAAGTAAATGCAGCCATAGGAGGCTACGAGATGCCGACCTGTCGTCCCCTGCCCGGCGACGGCCGCGAGCAGATCCCGAACCTGCGCCGGATTGGCGACAACCCGGCGGTCCACAGTCTTGGCAACCTCCGGCTCCCGCCACTGGTCACCGTCCACCGGGTTCGAGCCGAGCCACCCCCGCTCGACCGCATACCCGAGAACGTGATGGAAGGCGACCCCGTGAACACAGTGATCTTCTCCCCCGACGGGCACTGGATCGCCACCGACGGCCGCTCCAGGTCGGCCACAGCCGGACATCCACAAGGTACAGAAAGATCGTAAAAGGAAAGATCAAAAGTACCGTGGCCTGCGGATTCAGGCCAAAGATGCTGATCGGAGCGGAGGGCGTGGGATTCGAACCCACGAGGAGCGTTGCCACCCCTAGCGGTTTTCAAGACCGCCGCCATCGGCCACTAGGCGAGCCCTCCTGACCTGCGGCTTCGACCCGGTTGGCCTGATCGTCGAGCTGGCCGTTCCGTGCCTGTTCCGCGTGGCTGTCGTCCCCGTCGCCGGGCAGCCGGTCGTCTCCGAGTATTGCAGGATCGGCCGCCGGCGTGCCGAGGGCCTGTTCGATCGAGGAGTTCACCGCCGCTCGCCTGTGGAGGACCCTCGTACCGGTTCGGGATGAGGGCGTTAATCTCAGCGGCTGTCGGGCTCACACATGCTGGTGGTGAGCCACCGGTCTCCCGACGGAAGGCGGCCATGACAGACCCGCTCGTGCCGCGGTTCGTGGTGGTCGGCGCCTACGTCGCCGACTGCCTGGTCAGCACACCGCGGCTGCCCGGATGGGGCGAGCACATCCAGGCCGACGCGATCCGGACGACGCCCGGTGGGAAGGCACTCAACCAGGCGGTCACCCTCGCGCGGGGCGGCGCCCACGTCACGGCGGTGGGGATCGTGGGAGGTGACACGGTCGGACGGGATCTTGTCGCGACGCTCACCGCCGAGGGCATCGACACCGCCCATCTGACCGTCCAGCCGAACGCGCCAACCCCGGTCTGTGTCGTGTTCACCCGGCCCGACGGTCAGAACGCCACCACGTGGAGCATCGCCGACAATATGATCGCCAGCGCGGAGATCGTTTACCGGGCGAAGGCGGAAATCGCCCATGCGGACGCCGTCCTCATCACCTTCGAGGCAGCCGCCGAGGCCATCCGCCAGGTCGTCACGATCGCCCGGGACGCCGGCACCCGTGTCATCGTCAATCCCGCGCCGTCGCCCGCCGACCTGACCGCATACCGGGCCCTACCCTGGCAGCAGGTCGATATGATCATCCCGAACGAAGCCGAGGCCCGCGCCCTGCTCCCCGAACACCACCCCGCCCGCGCGGGGCAGGCTGACGGACTCGCCGAGGCCCTGGGGACCGCGCTCGGCGTGCCGACCGTCTGCGTCACCCTCGCCGCGGACGGATGCACCCTCTGGGACGCGAGCGCCGGTACGAGCACCGGTGACCGCCGTGCCAGCTCGGCGAACGCCCAGACCTACAGCGCGCATCCGACCGACGTCGTCGACACAACCGGCGGAAGCGACGCCTTCACCGCTGTCCTCGCCCTGCACCTGCTCTCCGGTACCGACCAGCCGACCGCCGTCCGTCACGCCCACGCCGCTGCGGCGCTGACCATCAGCCGTCCCGGCACCTACGACGCCTTACCTACCGCCGCCGAGCTACGCGATCAACGCGATCAACGCGATCACGGCGGTGGCGGTCACCCGGCCCGGCCTGGACGGTAACGCCGGGCCGGGTCGGGTGACCGTGTGACGTCAGGCGGGTGTGGCGCCGCCGCGCTGCCGCGTCCGCCGGACGACACCGACGGCCACGTCGAACATGAGGAAGGCGAGCAGGGTCACGCCGAGGACGGGCAGTGCCCAGCCGACAGCGGCGGTGAGCACGACCCCGACGACGAGTACCGGCCGCGGCAGCCCGCGCCAGGTGCCGCGCGCCGGAGCCGGGCCGACGGGCGCCCGCCGATCGTCGCGTAGGGGCCGCCGCTGCCACCACATCCGGTAACCCCAGATGATCACACACAGCAGGCCGACCATCAGGGATGCGAGAAGTACCTGGTTGACCAGGCCGAACAGCAGGCCCATGTGCGCCGCGATCCCGAGTTTGGTGAGTTTCGCGAGCAACGGGTAGTCAGCCCAGTCGGCCCGGGAGACTATCCGGCCGTCGGCCGGGTCGACCGCGACCTGGCTGAGCCGTACCGGCCACAGCTTGTCGGTCTGGGCGACGCTCCAGGCCACGCCCGGCTCGGCGGGCAGGTCGATCTCGACCGGCCCGTCCAGTCCGCCTGCGCGCGCCGTGGCGAGAACCCGGTCGAGCTGCCCGGTGATGCCTGCTTCGCCGTGGTCGGTCGTCGAATCGGCAGGAGTCGTCCCGCCATCGGTCATCACATGGCCCGCATGCTGTGGGTCGGCGACGGGGCCGGGGCCGGAGCCGGGGCCGGAGCCGGGGCCGGGGCCGGAGCCGGGGCCGGATGCGGGGCCGGATGCGGGGCCGGATGCGGGCACCGGCAGGGTGGTGTCGAGTTCCGGCGCGTGGGCGTGCAGTGCGTCCAGAGCCGAGCTGAAGTGCGCTCCGGCATTCCGCGACCACGTCAAGCCCGTCGCAGACAGGAACAACAGGCCGAGTACGAGCCAGATCCCGATGCTGCCGTGCCAGGCCATCGTGCGCCGCCGACCCCGCGCGGCAAGATCGGGCAGCAGAACCCGGCGCAGCCGCCGGGCACTGCGCCGCCGGAGCACCCACAGCACCACACCACCGCCGACCACCACCCACAGCCAGCTCGCCGCCACCTCGGAGTAGTTCCGCCCGAGCGTGCCGAGATGCAGGTTGCGGTGCAGATCATCAAGCCATGTGGTCAGCGGGGTGCTCCCCCACCAGGTGGTCAGCGCTCCCCGCACCTGGCCCGTGTACGGATCGACGTAGACGGTGCGCTGCTTGTCGTCACCGAGGCCGGGCACGTCAAGCACGACCCGGGTCGTCCGGTCGGCTGCGTCAGCGGGCAGCACCGCGGCCACGCTGCCCTCTGGATGAACGGCCCGAGCCGCCACGACCTGTTCGGCCAGCGGACGCGGGTTCGTCCCGACCCGTTCGACATGCAGTTCATCGGCGTAGACCAGCCCGTCGAGCTGCGGGGTGAGGGTGTAGGCGAGCCCGGTGAGTGCGGCCACCACCAGAAAGGGCGCTACCAGCACGCCCGCGTAGAAGTGCAGCCGAACCAGCAGGCGGCGTGCGCCGCCGGCATCGCCAGAAGCTGGAGCTGGAGCTGGAGCTGGAGCAGAAGCTGGAGCTGGAGCAAGAACAGCAACAGAGACGGGAACGGGAGGAGCAGAAGGAGCAGGAGGAGCAGGAGGTGTTACGGGCTCGTCCGGGGACAGCCCAAGATGATCAAAAGTGGTCACATGCGTCTCCAGCACAGGAATGAGGTCACGCGGACATGCCGCGGCGACGCCCCACACATGAAGATCAGCTCAGTGCGCTCTGACTCACGACCCCGCGACGGACCGATGAGGCACGGCTGAACCCGGTGGGACGGAACGCGGATTACACGCGGATGGACACCGTCCGGGCGATCACGCCCGCCGAACCGGTCAGGCCGGTACGAGAACCGGTGGACCCCTGCGGATGACGACATGGAAGAGCAGGACGAGACGTGGTGCCCGCCGCAGCCACCGGACGGGCTGGACCGGGCGGACGACACACGGGCGGACGAACCCGATCCGGTGCCGCAGCAGCCGGCCGGCGACGCGGCGCGCGACGGCCGCGGTGCCCCGCGCCGCCCGCCACAGAAGGCGTTCCCCGACAGCGAGCCAGAGCGCGAGGACGAGCGCGGCCAGCAGGTGCGCGAGCGCCATCGCGGGCCCACCGGGCAGGAGGTCCACGCCCGGCGCGGCACTCTGGAGCGCCATGTCACCGCTGTGGGTGAGATCGGTGATGTCGATGGAGGCGCCCCCGGCGAGACCGTTCGCCATGGCGGTGGGTTCGGTGACGGCAAAGGCGAGATGCAGGCCCGCCTGCACGCCGACCACCAGGGCGGAAAGCCGCCAGGCGGACATCCGACCCTGTGCCGATCCCCAGCAGACCCGGGCTGTCACCATCGCCCCAAGCCCCATGACCGGCACCGACGGCAACCGGCCGCACGCAGCCCGGTGGCCGGCGACCGCAAGCCCGAGCGCCAGGGCCGCCACCGTCGCGGCGCGCGCCCCCCGCCCAACGGGTGTCGCGGCCCAGGTCACAAGCCCCAGACCCTAGGGCATGACAACGTGTTCAGGCGGGAGTTCAGACAGGACAGGCGGGCGCCGGTGTGGTCACAGCCATCGCCGGCTGCGGAAGATCGTGTAGAGCATGACGCAGACGCCGACCATGAGCGCCATCGCGAAGGGGTATCCATACGCCCAGCGCAGTTCCGGCATGTCGCTGAAGTTCATCCCGTACACCGTGCCGACCAGGGTCGGCGCGAACAGGATCGCCGCCCATGCGGAGATCTTCTTGACTTCCTCGTTCTGCTCCAGACTCGCCTCGGTCAGGATCTTCATCTCTTCGTTCTGGCGCTGCCCGACCAGTGCGGCGTTCACGGTGAGGATGTTCACCAGCAGCTGCCGGAAGCCCTCGATGCGCTCCACGACCTGGACGACATGATCGGATACGTCACGCAGGTACTGCTGCAGCTCGGCGTCGACGCCGTACTTCACAAATCCCGACGCCAACGCGGCCAGCATCCCAAGGAGCGGCTTGGTGGCCCGCTGGAACTCGATGACCTCCCGGGACAGCTCATAGATCCGCCGGCTCACCTCGGGGTCCCCGCGGAACACCTCGGTCTCGATCTCGTCGATATCGTTTTCCAGCCCCGCCACCACCGGCGCATAGTCGTCCACGACCCGGTCGAGGATGGCGTAGAGCACCGCCTCCGGCCCCCGGGCGAGCAACTCCGGATCGGACTCCATCCGCCGCCGTACCTTCGGCAGGTCCGGGGCGTCACCATGACGCACAGTGATCACATAGTCATCACCGACGAAGACGTGCAGCTCGAAGAACTCGACTTCTTCGCGGGTGTCGTTGTAGCGCGCCGCACGCAGGACCACGAACAGGGTCGTGCCGTACCGCTCCAGTTTCGGTCGCTGATGCGCCTGTACGGCGTCCTCGACCGCGAGCTCGTGCAGATCGAACTCGTTCGCGATCGAGGCGATCTCGCGCCGGTCCGGACGGACCAGGCCGATCCACGCGAGGTCCTGCTTGTGTTCGTCATGGCGCTCACGCAGGAGTTGATAGGTCTCACCCAACGAGTTCGGCCGCGCAAAACGCCGACCCTCGGTGTAGAACGCGTTCTCCATCACGGTCATCACGCCAGCTCCTCGAGGGGCTTACGGGCCGTGCCGGTAGGCGCCGCCGGGCTCACAGCGGCGTTCGGAGCACTCGTTGATCCAGCGCGCCTACCGGAGCAGCCCATGAGTCATGGCTTGCACTCCAGTCCACCCGCATGGACGAACAGGGCGCAGCGCCCTCGCCGACGCGAACCAGAGCCCGGCGGCGATGTCGGTCGTACAGAGGTATGCCGTACAGGTACAGGTACGGGTACGGGTACGGGGACCGGACTCAGGCGGCGGGGGTCGCCGAGCCAGCCAAGGACAGGCACGGACTATGGCCGGGACTCATCCCGCCACCTCCTTTCACCGCCGGGCGCCCGTGGGCACACTTCACCTGCGCAGACAGTGATCGCACGAATCGTGCCCAGCCCAGCACCGGACCACGTGCGGAACACCCCTCCTCGTCAGAGCTTTGGCACTGCACGGCGTAATCCCAACCAGGAAGCCACCTGGGCCCACCCCTTAGCTCGGGGAGAGCTGTCCTGACCCGGGGCGTCTCTCGACGTTCGGGGTCAGTGGCCTGTGTCCGTGCAGACGCCTCACCGAACGAGGTGCCGCATCCCAAGCGTGCCGCCCGAAACGGTGCCCTGTCAAACCGCCGGCGGGTGATATTGCTCCGGACATGCCCCAACCTACACCTTCCATACCGAAAGGGTAGCTCATGTTACTTTAAGTAGTTTTTTGACTCTCAGGAGCCGGGTCCGAACGCGGGTCGCCCAGCCTGCTCACGCTCGGACGCCTTCATCCGGGCCTCGTAGACATGTCGCCGGCCACCGGTCAGCGCGTCCCGGACCATCCGCTCGGACTCCACGAATGTTCGGAAGTAGCCGTCGTCATACTCCTCGACCACCTGGAAGGTCCACCGGCCGTCGAGGACGTTCCGCCCGAACAGGTCCCGACGCACCCGGTCGGCTATGTCAGCGTGCCCGGCGTTCTCCAGCTCCGCCAACGCCGACCCGAGCATGAGATCGGCACGACCGGACATCTGGTGGAACGCGTAGAGATGGCCTCTCGCCCGTTCCACCCACTCCAACGCCTCGCTGATCTTTCCAACCGCGTAAACGGTGTCGCCGGCCAGCTCCGGGGCGGTGCGGTCGGCGCTCTGCGGGATCGGCGCCGGGGCCGGGGCCGGGGTCCGGGGGTTCGTTCTCACACCCCGCAATTGCCCGGCATACACCCGGGCGACACGGCATCCCCAGCGGAAAGCTGAAGGTCAACAACAACGATCCGAGAAGATGCGGTTGCAGATAGGAGTAGTAGCCTGCCTGTATGGCCAATTTTGACCGTGCGGCCGATTCACCGATCCTCGCACGCGGCATCCAGCCCTACATCGCAATCCACAGCTCACCGCCGGAGGAGCTCCTCGTCGATCTCGCCGAGGAAACCCGACGGACGTTCTGTGATGCGGCCCGTATGCAGATCGGCGCCGAGCTCGGCACACTGCTGACCATGCTGACAGCGAGCACGGGGGCACACCGGGCGATCGAGGTCGGCACGTTCACCGGATACTCCTCGGTCTGCATCGCCCGTGGGCTGCCCGCCGACGGACAGCTGCTCTGCTGTGACGTGAACGAGGACTGGACCTCGCTCGCGCGTGAGTACTGGAAGCGCGCCGGCCTGGACGGCCGGATCGAGCTACGGCTCGGCCCGGCCGCGACCACCATCGCCGCGCTGCCCGCCGAGCCCAGCTATGACATCGCCTTCATCGACGCGGACAAGACCTCCTACCAGACGTACTTCGACCTGCTGGTGCCGCGGATGCGCGTGGGTGGGCTGATCGTCGCCGACAACGTGCTGCAGGGTGGCGATGTCGTGGATGCGGCAAGCCAGGAGGTGAACGTCCGGGCGATCCGGGCATTCAACCAGGCCGTGGTCGCCGATAATCGGGTTCAGGCCGTTCTGCTGGCGGTTTCGGACGGTCTGACAATCGCCCGAAAGCTCTGACCTACCACGCGATACCGGGCCGGCAACGGCGGCGCGACCATGGCCTGCCATGCCGCGCCGCCCTCGCTCCCGATCACCGCAGCCACACCGGCACTCAATCGGACCTGACGACCAGATAATCCTGGACGCGGGCGAACTCGCGCTCCAGAAAATCGAGGAAATCGTCGACCTCGTACTCCCGGTAGCCCCCGTAAAACCGCGTCGTATCGAACTTGACAGCACTGATGTCGGCCGGCGCGAGGCATGCGGGAAACGAACCGGGATCCCGCTGCCGGCCGTCTCCGGTGGATTTCACCAGAGCGTGCATGACGGCCAGATCCTGCGCCACCCGGTCGAGGAAGTCATTAACCTGATCAACCTTGTAGCCAACACCGAGCTGCGTCCGGGTAAACAATTTTCCCGCCACCTCCGGACCGGTTATACCAGCGTGGTAGGAAAGACCGCGCACACCGGTCCGGCCGGCACTCGACACCGCGGACATAAATTTCTGGAGGTTTGCGAACTCCCGCGCGACAACGCTGAGGAAGTCATCGACCTCCTGTTCGCAGTAGCCACTCAGAAACCTCGTCGGGTTGAAGGTCGTCGAGCTGATCTCCGTCGGGGTCACGCGCAGGACGAGTTCGCTCGGATCCGGTCGGTAGCCGCTCTCGACCGAGAGCACAAGTGTGTGCAGGCGATGCAACTCCGCGGCAGTCCGGTCGAGGAAGGCGTCAACACCGACCATGGTGTAGCCGGTGCGCAGGCGGGTGGCGCTGAACGCCTTCATGCTGAGGTCGTTGGATGTCACGATCGGCCGGTAGACGGGATGGCGGGAACCGCGTTCACCGCCCGCCTGCGAAAGCGGCGACTGTGGCTGCATTCCGCGCCGTACCGGCGGGGCCTGCGCCACTCCAGCGGGCGCCACCCGAGCTGATGCCGTCGGATCCGACGTCGGCGGAGCTGACACCGTGGGAGCCGGCGCTTGCTGCGGCACCGACACCCGGGACGGCCGTGGCTGGATAGGCAGCGGGATGGTCTGCCCCGGCTGAAGCTGCCGCGGCACCTGCACGACACCGCTTCGCTGCGCAGTATCACTGTTATACCGGCTGATGCCGTCATACCGTCCGATAATATCGTAACGGGCGGTATCGTCATGATACGCACTATCATCAGGCGTGATGTCATGGTGCGCGATGTCATAATGCATATTGTCATCGTGCGTGATGTCATCGTGCGCATTGTCATCGTACGCGATGTCATAATGCGCATTGTCATCGTGCGCATTGTCATCGTGCGCGATGTCATAATGCGCAATACCGTCCGGCCAGAGAATCGCCGGACGGACAAGAGCGTCCAGCGGCACGCTGATCCGTCCAGCGAGGTCTGCCGCCCAGCGCTCGACCGGCACCGCCGCCGGTGATTCGCCGCCCGGGGGTGGCCAGTGCATGGACACCCGATGCGCGACCGCCCGTGCCAACAGGTCGGTCGTACCGCCGGCAATCAGGTCGAGTTCCTTCGACCACCGGACGGCGACAACGAGGTCGGGACGGGCCAGCTGCCGTTCGATCTGGAGGAAACGCTCCAGCTCATGCCGGCACTGGGCATTCCGGAAAAAAGCAGGGGTCATGACCGCTATGAGGATGGCCGCGGCGTTCGCGGGGTCCGCCGTACCAGCAATCCGCTCGTGCCAGAGCTCACCCCAGCGGGGATCCCGGCGATCACAGAAAACTCGGAACGAAGAGTGACCCGTTCGGGTTCGGATGTCATCCTCGAGCGCGGCCGCGAGCTCCGCCAGGGAAGCACCGTGCCGCGCATGGTCCGCGTCGGCGTAGCTGAGGAAGGCGACCGGCGCCGAACCAGGCTGGCTGGGCACACGGACCTCCCGCGCACTGCCGCGCGGAAACGCACTGATCAGGGACCTTTTCACCGTTCCTGACCATATAGTCGGCAGCCGAATCCGACGATGTGATCCAGAAAATGACACCCGAATATAGCCGAAGAAGAATTAGATAGATAATCATGAAGATATATACTAACTGCAATGAAATCGGATGCGGTGCCATAGGATGGCATTCATGGTGGGGGCCTCGGCGGGCGGTGTGGGCGGGCTCGTCCTGGCGGCCGGGGCCGGGCGCCGCTTCGGCGGTCCCAAAGCCCTGGCCACGCTGGACGGCGAACCGCTGGTCGAGCGGGCGGCTCGGCTGCTCGCAGCCGGCGGCTGTGCGCCGGTCTTCGTGGTGCTCGGAGCAGCCGCGGCCGAGGTCACCAGATCCGCGACGTTGCCAGGAGCGCAGGTCGTCCTCGCCCCGGGCTGGGCCGAAGGGATGGGGAGCTCGCTTCGGCGCGGGCTCGATGCGGTTGCCGACACCGCCCTCGACGCGGTGATCATTGCGCTCGTCGACCAGCCCCTGATCGGCCCGCAGGCCGTACGCCGGCTGCTCGACGCCCACGCGTCCGGCGCGGTCGCGGCGGTCGCCACCTACGGCGGGCAACCGCGTAATCCTGTGTTGTTACGGCGTGAGACCTGGGCCGAGGTGTGCGCCCACGCCCGCGGTGATGTGGGCGCGCGCGCCTGGCTGCACGCCAACCCCAACCGCGTCGTCACGGTGGCGTGCGACGGAACCGGCTCCCCCGACGACATCGACACACCGGCGGATCTCGCCCGCCTGTCAGCCGCGACTGCCCCCGATGGCCGTGGCCGATGATGGGGATCGGGCCGGCCGTCGGTTCAGCTGGAACAGCCGGTGCCGGATGCGCCACCCGTCCGGTGTGCGGACGACCGCGTCGGTGTACTGGCCGGAACTGGCACGCCGGTCGGGCAGGACGCCGAGGACACGGCTGTGCAGCACCGGCTCGCCGCCGTCCTCGGTCACATAGATGTTGGTGATGTGGTGGGCGAGCGGATGGTCCGCGCCGTCCATGTGATGCCGGATGGCGTCGAGCCCGTCGAGCCGCGGAGCGTCGACGTCAGTGAGATCGAAAACCGCATCCGCGGCGAAGACGTACGCCAGACCCGGCCAGTCCCGGGCGTCGATGAGATCTCCGTACCGCGCTGCGATCTCATGCAGTGCCAACCTGTCCGCGGTCCCGATGCCCACTGCGTCGATGCCCACTGCGTCGATGCCCACTGCGTCGATGCCCACTGCCTCGATGCCCGTTACGTCGCTGCCCACTAGACCCGTCCTTGTCCCATGCGCCGGTCACGATGCCCGAAGCCATTGTGGTGCAACGGGTTGTCAGATGCCGAACTGGACCCCCGCGCGCAGCACAATGATCGCCCCGGCCACGACGATGACACCCGCGGTGGCCACCGGGGTCCAGCGGGCGGCCACACCGGTGAGCCTCGGAGCGGCGGCGCTGGCCCGTCGCAACAGCGGACGGTGCGCCCGGTCCAGCAGAATGCCGATGCTGACCAACGCCACGGCCATACCTACGCCGTAGGCGAAGACCAACACGACGCCGAACCAGGCGCGTCCGAGTGCGACGGCGCCCAGCAGTACGACGACCGCGGTCGGAGTCGGGACGAGACCGCCGGCGAACCCCATCGCAAGCAGGCCACGCAGTTTCGGCGGCCCCTCGGGGAGGGCATGGGTGTGCAGGCGACCACCATGCGTGTGCGTGTGCTCATGGTGATGCTCATGGTCACCCGCATGGTCATGGTCACCCGCATGGTCATGGTGCGCATGGCCGGCCCGGCGAGGCGTGAGCCGGCTGCGCAGCAGCGTGACGCCGAGGCTCACCATCAGCGTGCCGCTGGCAATGCCGAGCCACGGGTACAACCGTTCCGGGGCAAGGTTCGTCGACACCGACAGCGCCACCCCCAGCAGCAGCACGCCGAGCGTGTGGGTCACGGTCACCGCCAGCGCCATCAGGGCGAGGTCCCGACGGGACGCCCGGTTGCCGGCGATCCGGGCCGCCATCACCGTCTTGCCGTGCCCGGGAGCGAACGCGTGGACCGCACCGAGCCCGACCGCCAGCACGACGGCCAGCAGGCCCATGCCGAACGAGAGCGTGCGGCGCCCGACCAACGCGGTGAAACGCCCGGTGAGCCCGCTCGACCCGGCTGGGCGCACAGCGGAACTCTGGTTGCCGTCGAGGGGGTCGAGGACCGGCGGTCCGCCTGGCTTTGCCCGCAGTGTCGCGCTGCTGACGTCGGACGGGCTGGACAGCGGGTCCGACGGATACGAGGCGAGCAGCCCACTCGGCGACCGGGTGGGAACGTCACTGGCGACAAGGGTGGTCCGATCACCCAACGCCACGGTCTCCCGCCAACCCACCCGGTCGGTGTAGGCCCGCAGCGTGTACCCGACCGATGCGGGGGTGGCGCCGGTCTCGACCGCGTACCGGCAGACCAGCCGCAGCAGCGACAGGCCGCCCGCCCCCGGTGGGAAGCTCAGGGTGCCCGCGGTCGGCGTGAGTGGGCGGACCCGGCCGTCCACGGTCAGGTCGGCCTGGCCCGCGATACGCCCGCATTCCTGCTCCCGCCAGGTCGTGGCGCCGACAGCGTCGATCGCCGGACGGGTCTGGGTGGTCGGGATCTCGGCCATGTCGACGATGACGTCGACGAGCACCCGGTCCGGCTGCACCCGCAGCACGCTGGAGGTGTTCACGGTGTAGTTACCCAGCGGATGAGCCGATGCCGCTCCCGCCGACAGGCCGACGATCATCAGTGCGATCACCGCGACGGCCGACCAGCGCCATGGGCCGCGCCGGCCCGGCCGCGTCGTCGCCATCACCGGCCGCCGGCAAGGGTGGCCAGCAGCGTCGCGGCGCGTGGGGCGTGCAGCGGGGAGAAGTACGGGTTCGTGGCGAGCGCGGTCCGCAGGTCTGCCGCTGCCGCGTCCCGCTGCCCGAGCGACGCCTCGATCACGCCGAGGTGGTAGCGCAGAAGTGCACGCTGGGTACCGAGCGCAACCGCGGCGCGTGCGTGGACAAGGGCCTCGGAGTCCCGGCCGAGCTGGTGCAGTGCCCAGGCGTCGGCGTCCTGGACGAATATCCCGACGCGGGTCCTGATCTGCAGATCAGTGGTCGCGAACGCGGCGGCCGGGTCCCCGTGGTCGGCCTCGAACAGGGCCAGGTCCACGCCGACGTCCACCCGCTGCGTGCGGAACAGCTCAGCGGTGGTTCGCGCCAGTGAATACTGGGTCCGCGCCTCGTCTCCCCGGCCCACCGACTCCAGCAGTTCCCCATACTCGATGACCAGCGCCGGCGTCGGCATTCGGGTCACCACGCTCTGGTAGTCGGCCAGTGCGGTCTCGATCTGGCCGCGGGCCGCGGCCACCCGGGCCCGCCCGCCGAGCAACGTTGCCGAGGACGGATCTCTTTCCAGGCCCCGGCGGTAGGCATCGTCGGCACCGTCACGATCACCGCTGTTCCACGCGAGCTCGCCGAGGTGGAACAGGGCGAACGCGGCATCCGACGGGGATGTCGCGTCGGCGAGCACGCGCTCCATGGCGTTGCGGGCATCGGCGACGTCGCCCTGCAGCTCGAACGCGTAGGACACCCGGGCCAGTGAGGCGACATCCGGCCGCAGGTCGACCGTGTGCTGGACAGCCTCCCAGGCCTGCGGGTAGCGGCCGAGCTCGATCAGCGCGTCCGCGCGTATCCCGGTGGCGGTCGCACTGTACGGATTGATCGCTATCGCCGCGTCGGCGAGCCGCAGCGCCTCGACGAAGTCGTGGCGGGCCGCCGCCAGCGCCGCCTGCCCGGCCAGCGCGGCGTCATTGTCATCCGGTCGGATCGCGAGCGAGCGGGCCAGCGCGGTCTCGGCCCGCGGGTAGTAGGTCGGGTCGCCGGTGACCCTGGCCCGCTCGACGTAGGTGGTGCCAAGCGCCGCCCAGGCCGTCCAGTCGCCGGGAACGAGACCCAGGTGCCGTTGGAGATCGCTGACGCCCCGGGTCGACACGTCCTGCGGTGCGGGCCCGGTGGCCCCCGGTGCCGGCGCCCCGGATGCCGGCACCCGCGGATCAGTGCCCCCGAGCACGCCGGTGGGGATCAGCGTCGCTCCCGCCAGCAGAGCGACCGCGGCCGTCACCACCGCCCCGATCATCGTGGCGGCTTGTCGTTTCCTCATCTGGGTTCCCTCCCGGTGGCGGGCCTGCACAGTGCTGTTCGCAGCAGGCCGGCCTCCGGATGGGAGGAACCATGTCGGGTTTCTGACACCCGGCCGGTCATTGATACCCATCCGAACGGCCGCGGCGCACGAACAAGGGATGTCGCGACCGGCAGTTGGGCCGGTCCCTTCATCATCCCGAGGGGAAAATCATGATTGAACCGGATTCCACCGGGGGGGCACGTCGCCCCCGGGCCGGATCACGGACCCGGCCGGCACGGCGCGGGATCGCCGGCATCGCCGGCATCGCCGCGGTGACACTCGGCGTCGGTAGCGCGCTCGTGGCGCTGAGCCCGGCGGCGTCGATGGCCTCCAGCCACCGCGAGGCACCGCTGGTCGCCGCCGACCCGGCCATCGACAACACCGACACCTACGCGTTCGTCAGCCCGGACGACAAGAACTCGGTGACGTTGGTCGCCAACTGGATCCCGTTCGAGGACCCCAACGGCGGACCGAACTTCTACCCGTTCGCCAATGACGCCCAGTACGACATCAACATCGACAACGACGGGGACGCCAAGCCGGACATCACCTACCGGTGGACGTTCTCCAGCTCGTACAAGAACCCGAACACCTTCCTGTACAACACCGGTGTCGTCACGTCGCTGGACGACCCTGACCTGAACTTCACCCAGACCTACCGGCTGGAGGTGGTCAGCAAGGGCCGCTCCACGGTGCTGGCCGACAAGGTGCCGGTGGCACCGTCCAACGTCGGCAAGACGTCCATGCCGAACTACGCCGCCCTGCGCAACCAGGCGGTCAAGCCCCTGCCCAGCGGGCTCACGACGTTCGCCGGCCAGGCCGACGACCCGTTCTTCCTGGATCTGCACGTGTTCGACCTGCTCTACGGCGGCAACCTGTCCGAGATCGGCAAGGACACCCTCGCCGGCTACAACGTCAACTCGATCGCGCTGAAGGTACCGGCCTCGTTGCTGGCCCTCAAGGGCGACGCCGGCCGCAACCCGGTGGTCGGGGTGTGGAGCACCACCCAGCGGCGCAGCACCACCATGGTGTCCCCGACCAACAGCTCCGGCCGGGCGATGGGCTTCGGGCAGTGGTCGCAGGTCTCGCGCCTGGGCTCACCGCTGGTGAACGAGGTCATCATCCCGGTCGGCCAGAAGGACCGGTTCAACGCCTCGACACCGTCGCGGGACGCCCAGTTCCTCAACTACGTCACCGACCCCGAGCTGGCCCGTCTCTTCCAGACCTTCTACAAGATCCCGGCACCGAAGACTCCGCGTAACGACCTCGTCGCGGTGTTCCTCACCGGTATCAGCAAGGCGAACCTCGGCGTCGACCTCACCTCACCGACCCTGAACGCCGACGCCGACCCCAAGGACATCGCCCCGTCCGAGGAGCTCCGGCTCAACATGTCCGTTCCACCCACGGCAAGCCCGAACCGCCTGGGCGTGGTCGGCGGTGACGCCGCCGGCTTCCCGAACGGGCGGCGCCTGACCGACGACGTCGTCGACGTCGAGCTCCAGGCCGTCGAAGGTGTCCTGCTGCCGGGCACACCGGACGCCGTCAAGGGGCTGGGGGACGCCGTGAACGCCAACAACATCCCCTTCCTGGGCACGTTCCCGTACCTCGCCCTGCCGAACTCACGCTGACGCTGAAACACGGCTGACGCTGAAACACGGCTGACGCTGAAACCACGGCTGACGCTGAAACCACGGCTGACGCTCGGAAATGACCCACGGGGAGGAGGACCGCAATGATGCTGCGCACACCACCGTCGATCAGGATGGCCGCAGCCGCCGCAGTGTTGGCCGTGGCCGGGCTCGCGGCCGGCTGCGGGGGCGGCGGCGGGGGCGGCGGCGGGACCACCGCCACCAAGCCGCTCCCGGCAGTCGAGACGTTCCAGGCCGGCGCCTGCCGGGATGCGGCGTCCGGGCTGGTCGACACCCTGCGCATCGCGCGTCGGGGCAATGACAAACCCGACGGCATCAAACTCGTCGCGACCGACCTGATCGACCCGCAGGAGAAGCTCTACGACCAGATCCCGACCGCGGGCGAGTTCGCCCCGGACATCGAAAAGATCACAACCGCGATCGGCTTCCTCCGGCTGCGGGTCGACACCAGTACCTACGAGCCGAAATTACTGACCGAGGTGACGACAACGACCGAAGCGCTGGTCAACCGCTGTACCTCCAGCCGCTGATCGTCAGTTAGCACCCCGGGGACATCGGCCTCCGGGTGTGCGAGAAAAACCATGATCGCACACCCTTTGGCCCTCAGGCCGGGATCGGGGTGGGGCGCGAGCACCGCTCCCCACCCCGATCGCACGACGTTTCCCAAGCCGAGTTTCCCCAGCCGATTCTTTCGATTCACCCGGGGTCTACCGGGCGCGTTCGTCGAATTACGCCGGAATCACCCGCCGGCCGGGAACACGGTATATATGATGACAAGCGGCCGGTGGGCGAGCCGCCCGCCAGCCCCGCCAGCCCCGCCGGACCCGCACCGCGTCGGATAGATGACTCCCCGGGTGGCGGCGTGGCGCCGGTGAATATCATCCCCTGGAGTGGACTGCCAATGTCACCCGGCGGATGGGCGTGAAACATGAGTGGGGGCGGGCCCGGTAGCGCCGTCAATGACAATCTCGGCCATCCCGACGGATTTGTCGCGCGACAATCGGAGCTGAGCTTCCTCGGTGCCAGGTTGGCGGACGCGCGGAACGGTGCGCTCACGGTTGTCGCGGTAACCGGCGAGCAGGGTGTCGGCAAGACCACGCTCGTACGCCGGTTCCTCGAGGGGCTCGCCGACGACACGCGAACGCTGGTCGCCAGCGGCGACGAGGCCGAGTCGACGCTGGCCTTCGCAACCATCGCCCAGCTCCTCAGCGGTGTCGACGAACCGCTCGTAGCGCCGAATCTCACCGCGTCGGACGGCAGCGCGCAGGACCCGCTGCGGGTGGGAGCCGCCCTGGTGGCGCTGGCCGGCCAGATGCTCACCGAGTGCGCAACCCTGGTCATCGTCATCGACGACATTCAATGGGCCGACACCGCTTCCCAGCGGGCTCTGGCGTTCGCTTTACGCCGGCTGCGCTCAGACTCCATTCTATGTCTGCTGGTCATGCCGACCACACCCGCGGTGGCACTCACCGACGGGTTGCTGCGTTTTCTCGCCGAACGGGGAACGCCACTGCGCGTGCGCGGGCTGGACCCGTCTGACCTGCGCGAACTGTCTCGGCTGGTGTCCGGCAGCCCGATGTCGACCCACGCGGCCGAACGTATCTTCCAGTTGACCGACGGCAATCCGCTGCACGCCCGCGCGTTGCTGGAAGAGCTTTCCTCGGACGCGCTGGACAACGACGCCGAACCGTTACCGGCGCCACGCTCGTTCACGCTGGTCGTGCTCGGCCGGCTGGCTCAGTGCGCGCCCGAAGGTCGCTCGCTCACCATGGCGGCGGCGGTGCTCGGTCGGTCCTGCCAGCTGGTGGACGCGGCCAGGCTCGCGGAGATCAGGGCGCCGCTGCCCGCGCTCGAGCAGGCGGTCGCCTCGTCGCTGCTGATCGAGGAGACCACCAGGCTGGAACACCGGATCGCCTTCGCCCATCCGCTCGTACGGTCGGCAATCTATCATGATCTTGGACCGGCGCACCGGTCGGCCCTGCACCTGCGAGCCGCGCAGCTGGCCCATGACGACAGGGCCCGGCTGCGCCACCGGATAACGGCGACGATCGTTCCCGATCCGGACCTCGCGGCCGAAATCACCGTCGCGGCGGAGCGCCTGGCCGTCGAGGCCCGGTGGGCCGCCGCCGGCGACCTGATGCTGGACGCGGCACGGCTGACCCCGGATCGGCCCACCCAGGAACGGTTGTTCGTCGATGCCGTCGACTTCCTGCTCTACGCGGGCGAACTGGCCCGCGCGGGTCGCCAGACCGACCACGCCGGAGTCATCGAGGATCCGGCGCGGCGCAACTACCTGGCGGGACGCCTCGCGCTCGTACAGGGCGCCTACAAGGAGTCCACCGCCTACCTACGCGCCGCATGGACCGCGGTCGACCCCGCGGCGGACCCTGCCTTCGCGCGCACGATAGCCGAACAGACGGCGCTGACGCTGTCGTTCCAGGGCCTCAACCGCGAGGCCGCGATCTGGGGGTCCCGCGCCATGGGCATGGCGGGGACACCGGCGGTCCGGCCGTGGCAGCTGATCGACATACAGATCAGCGCGCTGATCGGATCCGGCCAGTTCGACACGGCCCGGGAACTCGCGGCATCCGTGCCGGAGCCCTACGCCAGGCAACGAGACGGGTTGTTCGGGCGGGGGTATGTCCTGCTGGCGTCCGACCGACTGGAAGCGGCGCGGGAGGCGTTCACCGTCACCGCCACCGCCTACCGCCAGCACGGATCGGTGGGTTACGCACTCGGGGCGCTCGCCTTCCTCTCCGATACCGAGTACCGACTCGGAGCATGGGACGACGCGGTCCTGCACGCCGAGCTCGCCGCATCGATCGCCGGCGACGCCGAACAGCACTGGATGCTGCCGCTGTGCCATGCGGTCGCCGCGGCGCCGCTGGCGGGCCGGGGCCTTGCGGCGGCCGCCGAACACCTGAAGATTCTGGACAACCCGGGATGGCCGCCGGACCACGCCACGCAGGGGCTCGCCGCCGCCACGCGCGCCAAACTCGCGCATGCCGCAGGGGACGCCGAAGGCGTTCTGGCCGCGCTGGGTTTCTTCACCACCATCACGGAGATGGCCGCGCCCGAGCCGGCCTGGATGGCGTGGCGACCGATGCACGCCGAGGCGCTGGCCGGCCTGGGCCGCCCCGGCGATGCCGACAGGAGTCTGCACCCGCTCGAGGAGGCCGCCGCCGCGGAGAAGCACCGTTCGGCGCTGGTGTCCTGCGCCCGGGCACGGGCGGCCATCGAGATCGCACGACGGCGGCCGGCAGCCGCCGAGGATGCCTACCGCGACGGTCTGGCACTGGCGGTGGACCAGCCGATCCCGTTCGAACGGGCGCTCCTCGAGCTGGGGCACGGCGTCTTCCTGCGCCGGTCCGGTCGGTCAGACGAGGCCACGGCCGCCCTCAGCGCGGCTCAGGCACGGTTCGAGGCACTCGGCGCGCGGCCCTACCTGCTCCGTTGCGACCGCGAACTCGCCGCCTGCGGGCAGGCGCCGGCACAGCCCCGGGGCACCGATCCGGTCGGTTCTCTCACCCCGCAGGAGCGGACGGTGACCCAGCTGGTCTGTACAGGTCTGTCCAACCGCGAGATCGCCGCCGAGCTGGTGCGCAGCGTCAAGACCATCGAATACCACCTCGGAAACGTGTACGCGAAGCTCGGCGTCCGGTCTCGCACCCAGCTGGCCGCGTATCTGCACGCCGGATGACGAAAACCTGGGGAAATCCCCGGGGACACCATTGCGTAATACGGCTACCGTCAACCATGTCGGCTCCGGGTGCAAGGCGGAGGGTGATGGCATTCCGTGATGGACGACACCGAAGGTGGCGAGACTGCCGCGGTAACCGTGCGGCTCGTCATGGAACTGGCCCCGGTCACCACCGACCGTATCGACGGGCGCATCCGTTTCGACGACGAGCGCATCGCGGAGTTCCACGGCTGGATGGATCTGATCCGCGTCCTGGAGGAGGCGATCGCGATGCACAGCCCGCCACCGGCCGATGGCTGACACCGCGGCCGGCCCATGCCCCCCGGCGAGCACGGGCGGTGCTCCGTCGGCGGATTCCCGACACGTTTTCAACGCATGGTTCCGAAGGGGTAGGACGTGCCTGTGACGCTGAGACTCGTCAGCGGAAGTCATGAGGCGACCGTGCCGACCGGTCGACCCTTTGTCGTCGGACGCGGCCGGGACGCCGATCTTGTCTTGGCGGATGCCCGGGTTTCGCGTGAGCATCTGGTAATCGAACCGGACGCTCAGGGTTGGACGGTTCGTGATGTGAGCTCCAACGGCACCTGGCTGGGCGGTCAGCGGGTGCGGCGGGTAGCTGTGGAACGTGAGATTCGGCTGCGCCTGGGCACGCCGACCGGCCCCGAGCTCACTGTTCTGCCCGTTCCCGTTCCCGTCCTACCCGTTCCCGCGGACTCCCCCGAGGTCGGCGGTGCGGATCGGGATCCGCACTCGCAGCTGCTGACCCTGCGGCCGGACGCCGCGGGTTATGAGCCCGGTCCGAAACTTCCGCGCTCTGACCACCTCGGCCACCCCGACGATTTTCTTCAGGTGGACAGCCTGGAGGGTGCGCACGAACGCCGCAACGTCCATCGACTGTTTCGTGGAACGTTGTCGATCGGGCGGTCCGGGGGTAACGACATCACGGTGGGAGACCTGCTCGCATCCCGGTGGCACGCCGAGCTCCTGATCGGCGACAGCGGGGTTGAGATCGTCGACCTGGGGTCGGCGAACGGGACATTCGTCAACGGTTCCCGCGTCACCAGGGCAGTTCTCGCCCAGCGTGACGTGATTGCCGTGGGACATCATCTCTTCCAGGTCGAGGGTGACCAGCTGGTCGAGTACCTGGACTCCGGTGATGTCACCTTCGAGGCCGACGGGCTGAGCGTGTTCGTCGGTGATACGCAGATCCTGCATTCGGTGAGTTTCCGGCTGCCGGGTCAGGCGCTGTTGGCCGTCATCGGTCCGAGCGGAGCCGGTAAGTCGACGTTGTTGAACGCACTGACCGGATTCCGACCGGCGGATCAGGGAACGGTCCGCTATGCCGGCCGGGACATGTACAACGAGTACGATGAACTGCGTCGCCGGATCGGTCATGTCCCGCAGGACGACCTGCTGCACACGACACTGACCGTGCGCAAAGCGCTTGATTACGGGGCGGAACTGCGCTTCCCGCCGGATACCACGAGGGCGGAGCGGCGGGCGCGGGCGGACGAGGTCCTGGCCGAACTGGGTCTGACGCATCGGGCGGGCCTACCGGTACAGAAGCTCTCCGGCGGCCAACGAAAGCGCACCAGCGTGGCGCTTGAACTCCTGACCCGGCCCACGCTGTTGTTCCTGGACGAACCGACGTCCGGTCTTGATCCAGGTCTGGACAAGAACGTGATGGGCTCTCTGCGGGGGCTGGCCGATGACGGGCGAACGGTCGTCGTCGTGACCCACAGCGTCGCGCAGCTTGATGTCTGCGATTATATTCTGGTACTCGCGAAGGGCGGGTATATCGCCTATTTTGGCCCGCCGCGGTATGCTCTGTCGTTTCTCGGGAAGAGCGTCTGGGCCGACGTCTTCGAAATGCTGGAGGAAACGCCCGGAGAGGTCCTGGCAGACCATTTCCGGGATTCGCGCTTCTACGTACCGGCATCGGTCACCGCGCCGCCCGCCCGACCTGTGCCGGCGGAGCTGCCAAGCGTCCGCCAGCAGTCGGTTCTGTTCCAGACAATAACTCTCAGCCGCCGCATGCTGAGTGTCATCGCCTCCGACCGCTCGTATCTCGGGCTCGTCATCGCTTTTCCGTTCCTGCTGGGCATCATGCCCCGGGTGGTGGGACGCAACCTGGACGTGCTTCCCAACCGGCCGAATCAGGACGCGCCGCTGATACTTCTGGTGATGGTGCTGTGCGCCTGTTTCATGGGGATGGCCAATTCGGTCCGAGAGATCGTCAAGGAACGGGCGATCTACCGGCGGGAACGGGCCATCGGATTATCCAGAACCGCCTATCTCGCGGCGAAGGTCGTCGTTCTCACGATGGTCACCGCGGTGCAGAGTGTCGTGTTCACGACGATCGGTATCCTCGGTCATGAACCACGCCACGCGGTGGTCCTCGGCTCCCCGCTGCTGGAACTCATCGTCGCGGTCACCGTGATCTCACTGTCGTCCGCAATGATCGGCCTGGTGATCTCGGCACTGGTGGACAACTCGGACAAGGCCATGCCACTGCTTGTGCTCATCACCATGTCACAGGTCATGTTCAGCGGCGGGCTCGTCGCGGTGCACGGCAAACGAGGGCTGGAGGAGATCAGTGCCCTCGCGCCCGCCCGGTGGGGTTTCGCGGCGGTCGCCTCGGCCGCCGATCTCAACAAGGTGCAGAAACGAGGAGACCCGCAGTTGAATCCGGACAGCATTGCCGACCCGCAGTGGGCACATACGGCGACCGTCTACCTCACCGACGTCCTCGCGTGCCTGACTCTCGGCATCCTCGCGGTGATCCTTACGGCGCTGTTGCTCCGGCGGATGGATCCGAAGATCGTGCACCGGAGATTCCGCCCGGCCTCCGTCGGCTCGCAATAGAATTCTCCCGGTCGGCCGTCACTCGAACTCGGCCGGCGGCATCCCAGCGTCCAGCCGGCCAAAGGCGACGCGATCATTGCTCCTCCGCGTCGCCGGCGGCCCAATAGGTTCAGGAGGACCCGTGACAGCGTTGCGGTGGCAACGACTCAAAGACCATGATCGACAGCTCATCCAATCCCGACCCGTGTCCGGTGAACAGCGGACCGACTACCCGATCGGCTGGTACTTCGCGCGTTTCAGTGAGGATCTCGCCCCGGGGCAGGTGGTACCCGTTGAGTTCATGTCCCGCCGGTACGCGCTTTTCCGCGACCAGGACGGCGCGGTGGTGATGATCGAGCGCCGGTACTCCGCGGCGGACCGGGATCCGCCGCGAGCACGTCAGCCCACGATCCCGGTCCTGGAGCGGGTGGGGAACATCTGGTTCTGGTACGGCCCGGAGCCGGCCCGGGAGTTCCTCGACGTCGCGTCATTCGACTCATCCCGATACACGAATGTCAAAGGGGAGATCCACATCGGGCGGAGCGATCCGTTGCCGATGTTCGAACACGTCGCCGACTCGTATCATTTTCCACACAACCACAAGGCGGCCGGGCAGCTCGAATACATCGTCACCGCCAACGAAGGAGACCGTTTCGAGTTCCAGCTGCGACCGGCGCCGGGGACGGACGGGGTCAACGTCCAGCGGTTCTTCAAGCCCCATGCCTTCATCGAGATGGCGGGGCCCTGCATCGCCGTCTACCGAGCGCAGAAAAACGCCACCATCAATCGTGACTCGCCCCTGCTGACAGTTCTGCTCGGTGCCACTCCGGTCCGGGAGAACGTCTCGATCCTCTCCTGGCGGATCGCCGTCCGCAAGGTCGGCACGACACCGTTCCACAGCCCGTTGAACTGGCTGCTCACCCGGGCGATCTGGCGTGTCATAGCCTGGAACGTGCATGTCGACCTGGAAGTCCTGAAATGGATGAGACGGCCGGCCAAGACACTGTGGGTGAAGCCCGACGGTTCGTCCGTCCGCGAGTACCGGAACTTCTACAACCGCGCCATCATCGCCGGTTGGCGTCCTGATCACCAGCCTGATCCGCAGCCTGCACCGGACCGGCCGGAAGTCGAACTGACCGGAAATCGCGACTGATCCGCGGCGCGCGCCGTCCCGGTGCTGTCCGGACTCCCGGCCACTCTCAGGGCCCGGCGCCGGTCGCCGCGTTCAAGGCGTAGACCCGGGAGTCCAGGCTGCCGATGTAGACCAGGCCGTTCACGACGGCCGGCGACGAGTCGTCCACCGGCGCTCCGGTGGCGTACCGCCACCGGAGTTTCCCGGTGACAGCTTCCACGGCATAGACATAGCGGTCGCGACTACCCACATAGACCAGGTCGTTCGCCACGGCCGGTGAGGAGCGGATGCCGTTGTCGGTGGAGAACCGCCAGCGGGACCGACCGGTGCTGGCGTCCAGCGCGTAGAGGTTGCCGTCATCGCTTCCCACGTAGACCACCCGCTCGACCAGCAACGGCGTCGAGACCACCCCGTTGTCAGCCGTGAACTGCCAGTTCAGTGTTCCGGTCACGGTGTTCAGGGCGTAGACGTTGTGGTCGTCCGCGCCGATCCACAGTGTTTCGCCCGACACCGCGGGTGAGGAGTCCACGGTGCTGGCCGTGGTGAAGTGCCAGCGTGGGCGTCCGGTGGCGATGTCCAGCGCGTAGATGTTCTTGTCCCGGCAGCCGATGTAAACCCCGCCGCCATACACGGTGGGGGAGGAGTTGAACCAGTCGCCACCGGTGAAACGCCAGCGTTCGGTGCCCGTTGTCGCGTCCACCGCATAGAGGTTATGGTCCCGGCAGCCGATGTAGACCACACCGTCGGCCACGGCCGGGGACGAGTGCATCACGCCACCGGTGCGGAACGTCCAGACGGGCTGACCGGTCGCGGCGTTCACCGCATACAGCTGGGAGTCGTTGCACCCGACGTACACCAAGCCGTCGGCGACCGCCGGGGATGACGTCACCGAACCACCGGTCTGATAGCGCCAGCGCGGCTGCCCGGTCACGGCATCGATGGCGTACAGGTGGGCGTCGTTGCTGCCGATGTAGACGGCTCCGTCGACGACCGCCGGGGAGGAGAACACCTGATCCCGGCAGGCGAATGCCCACGGCCGGGGGCCAGCGCTGTCCGTGCTCCCGCCGACCAGACGCACCGCCCCCCAGACCCCCGCGCCGACCACACCCACCGCACCCACCGCCGCCGCCGCGGCCCCGGTCGCCCGCAGCATGGTTCGCCGGGACACCCGCGCGGATTCGCGTCGATCGGCCGCACCGCCCCCGCTGTCGCCGTCGCGGGCCGGGGGCAGGATCTCCGCCGCTGGGAGCGGCGGGGTCGCCGCGATCAGGGGAGCCAGCTGCGGAGACGGGGTGGAGGTCACCGCCTGCGACTCGCGGGCTGACCGGGACCGGACCTCCGCCGGTCCGAACGTCGCATCAGATGGGCGGGGGCTGTGCCGCCGCTCATAGGCCTCCACCAGCTCGTACCCGACCCGCGGCAACCACTGCTCGGCGCCGACACCGCCCGGTGCCCGCAGCCAGGTTCCAGCGATCTCCTCCAGTAGCTGATTCGTAGTGGGCCGCGCCGCCGGATCCCGTTGCGTGCACCGGCGAATCAGCTCGGTGAGCGCCGCGGGCACCCCGCTGAGATCCGGCGGGTCGGTGAGCAGCTGGGCCAGCACGTTCACCGGCGTGTCGCCCAGGTAGGGCAGGCGGCCCGTCGCCGCGTACAGCAAGGTGGCGCCAAGGGAGTACACGTCGGTGGCGGGGGTCACCGACGAGGTGTCCAGCGCCTGTTCCGGGGACATGTACTGGGGCGTTCCGATCACGGCCTGGGTGAGCTGCGTGCTGGTGTCCACCGTCCTGACCAGACCGAAGTCGATGACCTTGGGATTGTCCTTGGTCACCAGCACGTTCGACGGTTTCAGGTCACGGTGGATCAGCCCCACCCGGTGGATGGATTCCAGCGCCTCGGCGATCCCGGCCGCGAGCCAGAACACCGCGCGGACCGGCAGCGGACCGACCCGGCGCACCAGCAGATGCAGGGATGGCGCGGCCACGTAGGCGGTGGCCAACCACGGCATCGCCGCAGCCGCGTCGGCATCCACCACGGCGGCCGTGAACACGCCGCTGACCTGCCGGGCCGCCGCCGCCTCCCGTGCGAACCGCGCCCGGAAACCCGGCGCACCCACCATGTCGGTCCGTACCGTCTTGACGGCGACGAGCAGGCCCGATCGGGACTGGCCCAGGTACACCCGACCCATCCCGCCGGAGCCCAGCCGACCCATGATCCGGTATGGGCCGATCATCCGCGGGTCCTCGGGCAGCAGCGGCTCATACGGGTTCCCGGAGGACTCCTGCCGGCTCCCGGAAGAATTGTTCGGTCCACTCACGCCGGCATCCATCCGTCTCCCACCATGGCAGTCACAACCGCCACGACAATCACAACCACCGCGACAGCCGTCATCGTCTCCCAACCGGACGAGTGTCGACCGTGGCGGTTCCACCAGCCGGGCTGCCAGCCGCCGGACTGGCACCAGCCCCGTTGTCCGCGGTTGGCGGTCCCGGCGCCAGTGCCCTGCCGACCGCCGCGACCAGCCACGGGGCGAGGCTGTCCATCCCCGCGGGGGCGAGGTGGACGGCGTCGAAATACAACGGCCTGCCGGCGGACGTACGCGTCCAGCACTGTCCGGCCTGGCACAGCGCCGCGTCGACATCCAACAACAACACCTGGGGATACCGGGCGACCGCTTCGATGATCAACGCATTGAAACAACGGCTCGACGCTGGATCGGCCTCGCCCGTGACGCTACGGGCATCGGCCAGCAGCACCGGCCGCCCGGGTGCCAGCGCCGTCCACAGCTGGGCAGCATGGTCGAGCTCCTTACGGTAGAGCTGGCGATAGTCCGCGTCGCACGGCGAAATCACCGAGCCGTGGTATAGACGCGCGGCCGCGTCCGCGCTGAGATCCACCACCAGGGCCTCCGGGCGGCTTTGGGTGATACGCGTGCGCCACTGCTCGGCCCAGTTCGTGCATGCCGCCGAACGGGTGGGCGCCGACGGCGGCACCTGCGCGTCGGCGGTGATACGGGCCAGCGGTACCGCGGGCGGCGCCACCGGATACAGCCCGCACCCCGGCAGCGTCCCGTCCACCACCGAATACCGGCCAGCGCCGTGGCTGCCAAGCGTCACCGCAAGGTCGCCAGCAAACGACCCGCCGAGCGCCAGCAGCACCGGCGCCCTCCCGTTGCGCAGCCGCCCCTCAGCCGCGGCAGGCAGCCAGGTACTGCTGGTCGCGACCGTCGCATAGGCCAGCAGCAGCACCGGGAGCGCCCATCGCACCCGCCAGCGGCGCGTCCGCAACCGCCCGACCAGCCCATCCTGCAGCAGTAGGCCGACAAACCACACGAACCCACCGCCGACAAGGAGCAGTGCATCCGGGCGTGCCGTCGCGAAGGCCTGCCGCAGCAGCCAGAACACCGGAAGATGCAGCAGCAGGAGTGGATAGGCCATCCGGCCCAGCTCCACCGGTCCGCCGCGGGCGAGCAGCCACTCGATCGGGCCGTGGCGAAACGACACGACCTGACGATCGACGGTCGCCACCAGGAGTGCGCCGCCGCCGGCGGCGGCGCTCGGCCCGGCACCGCGTAGCCAGTCGGCCGGATGCGCCGTGGCGATCAGCGCACTGGCAACAAGGACGGCTATTCCGATCATCCCGCCGACCGTGGCCCACCAGACTCCGCGGGCCGGTCGGACCCGCTGGAGCTTATCCGGGACGTCCGGCACCGGGACGTCCGGCACTGCCCTGGCCCGCGCCGCCACGACCAACCCGGCCGCGGCGGCGCCCAGCAACCATTCAGCTGCCCGGACATGGCTGCCCAGTGCCAGCTCGGCGAGGTCGGCACCCGCCGCCGCCCGCAGCGGACCGACCAGACAGGCCACCCCGGCGAGCAGCAGGCACGGCAACGCGGTCAGCCACGCCGTGCGCCTCGCACCGTCGCTTCGGGTGAAGCGTCCACCGGCCCGCCGGGCAAACCACCATATACAGCCCAGCAATATAGGCCATAGCAGAACAAACTGCTCGATAAGACCCAGTAGCCATAAAATCCCCAACGGGTCGATCTGGCCGGGGCGGTCCGCGTACCAGTCACCGTTCGAGGCGATGATTCGATCCCGCAACACGAAGAGGTCAAACCAGTTCCCGAGCTGCGCAAGGCCGGCGACAGCCGCCATCGCGAGCCGTCGGGCCTCCTGCGGCGGGCTGAACAGCGCGGCCAGGCCCAGCGTGACGGCCAGGGTGAACAGCGCGAGCGGAACCCGATGCTTGAAGTGGTCGCGGTACCAGACACCCAGCTGCATCCGGCCGTCCGGCCGGGACGACGCGGCGTCCAGCAGTGCCCGGGTCGTCAGGTAACCGCCGACTGCCAGCAGCAGGTCCGCGCCCAGCAGCTCTACCCGGAATCCGCCGGTGCTCGCCAGCATCACGGCGAGCACCGCTAGGCCGGACACGCCGGTCACGGCCCGGGACGGGGACGGGGACGGACTCAGCTCCCCTCCCCCCAGGCCGAGAAGCAGTCCCGGATCGCCTGTTCGGCCGGGCGGCCGACAAATGACTCGTGCCGGTCCCGCAACGGGTCCGCAGTGGCCGGGTTGACGTGAAAATCCACCCGCCACCAGTAGAGACCGGCCAGGGCACGTTCGCGGGCCAGCTGGCAGGCGGCGACAAACCAGCGTTTCTGGAGTTCGGGAATCACGGGCATACCGTCGGTCTGCGGAGTAGCCGGGTGCCGGTAGATGCCGGGCTGTGCGGCTGCCCCCACCTCGTACAGCATCACCTGTGGCATGACGCCAGGCGCCTTCTGGTTCAACCACCTGTTCCAGGCGGTGGCCAACTCCGCCACCGAGGCGTCGTCACCCAGCGGAAGCTCCGGATAGGCGTCCACGCCGACGCGATCCACCGGCATCCGAACCCGGGTGCGAACGAACACGTCCCAGTTGAACGCGTACGCGATCTCACCGGTGAATACCGTCCGGGTATACGCGGCCAGATTCCCCCAGCGTGGGTCGCCCTCCAGCGAATTGAGTTCGGTACCAAGGACGACCGTATTGAGGTGGTGCTGTTCAGCCAACGCCAGATAGGGAGCGAGGAAGCCACGGTACGAGGCGAACCAGGCATCCCTGCTGATCGGGTTGATGGTACCGCGCCAATCCCGTGGATTGGCCGCGACCAGGGACTTCTCGTCGAGGGTCGGGCGCAGGGTGATCCGCAGTCCCTCCCGCGCCGCCTCGTCCAGGAGAATGCCGAGCCGTTCCGGTGCGGGCGTACCCCGGGCAGCGTGAACCGTACTGGACCTGACAGCGTCGGTGAAGAACGGAAAGGAAATACTTATCGCGTTGGCATCCAGGTCCACGATGTAGTCGACGATCCGCGCCGCCTTGAGAGCCACTGCCTGAGCGGACTCGTCGGGGTTGTCATCCCAGTAGACCTGTACGCCGAGTTCGGGCCGGCCCGGCCGCCAGGGAAAGGCAATCCGAGGGCCCGGGACGACGGCTGGGCCGTCCGCATTCCCGGCCGCGGCAGCCAGTGTGGCCGGCCGGAACGAGGGAGTGCGGTCGGCGGACGCGGATGCACAAGCGGTCGCCACGGTGAGCCCGACCAGTACGACAAGCAGCGCCGCCACAGCGCGCACCCTGCTCGCGACAATCACATCGGCTTCGCGATCACGGTGAAGGTCGATTCGCCATTACGCAGAAAACGCACCAGCCCCCGGAGCACGGCCACCGCCTCCAGCAGAGAGAAAACCGGCATGAGAAGCACTAGGCAGACAGGCTCCCACCACAGCCGCCGTCGGATCTGCGCCGAGGCCAGCGCGTTAATCTTCATTCCCTCCCAGTACAACCAGACGCTGTAAGCCATGTTGAGCGCCCATATCGGCAGAACCACGGCACTGGCCGGCGATGTGTCGGTATCACCCAGAAGGGTGCCGATCAATATGATCAAACCGAGATGCTGCATCGGCCCGGACGCCCATATGATGACATTGTGTAGGAGGAGTAACCGGCGGCGCAGCGGGATGGAGCGTTTGGCCGAAAGCATGAACAGGCCCCACGCCCACCGTTCCCGTTGGCGAATGAAGTCGGCCACGCTTGCCGGTGACGCACCGTAGGAGCGGCCCGGGAACCAGTCGCTGCGCCGCGGGTACCGGTCACAGAAACGCAGCGCGAATTCGGCGTCCTCGACGATGGACTGGGAGCCGAAGTCCCAGCCGATCTCGGCCTCGATGGAGGCTCGCACCAGCAGGAGTTCCCCGTGGAGCCCGGCGCGCGGCATGCCACGACCGGTGGTGGCCGCGAACATGCTGATGTCACAACCGGGGCGGACCGCGTCGGCCAACCAGAGCAACGGGTTCACCGCATGTTCCCGGGGATAGCTGAGCACGCCCTGGGCGAGATGCCGGGCATTCTCGCCAGCCAGCCACTGTGCGTTGATGAACCGGGCCACGGCCTCGGTGGTGTCGGGACCGACACCGGTGTCGTCGTCCATGTGCAGCACCCACACGTCATCACGGGCCTCGCCCTCGGCGCAGCGGACCTCGTTGACGTAGTGGTTCGCGCGGGCTTTGAATCGGGTGCCGTTGGGCGTGCGGTAACCGCGCGGTACCGTGATGATCCGGATTCGTGCAGTCACCGCAGCTAGTCTGGCGATCTGTTCGCGGGCCTCGCACCCCTCCTCGATCACCACGTCCACCCGCAGGTTCGGGAAGTATGCGGGTAGATAGCGACAGAACGAGGCGACCGCCCGTTCCAGGGCGGGATAGGTGTCGTGCCGCCCGATGGTGGGGACGACCACCACCAGCAGGTCGTAAACCATAGCCGCGGTAGGCGGCAGCCTTCGGTCCCGACGGAGACGGGCTGTCGTGAGCAGACCGCCGGACAGGCCCAGGAGCGTACCGCTGATGGGCACAGTCCAGACCACGGTGGCAATCCAACCGAGGAAACCGAAACCGGAGTCGCGGGCCCAGGCCCACCATCCGAAGGCAGAAAAGATCAAAAAGACGATCAGGAACACGGCGTAACCAGGGCGCCATGCCCCCGCCTGCCGCTCCCGAGGCAACGTAAGCGGAGTCGTTTCGGGTTCAGACCAGCTCGGCTCGGGTTCAGACCAGCTCGGCTCGGATGGAAGCGGAGTCGTCCCCGGCTCGTCGGGATAGGTCAATAGCGGGGATACCCGGTACATGACCAACTGATGTGACGTTGTCACCCGACTCCCCCGAACGTGAGACCAATCACGGCCTTCGGAGAATACGCCCCTAAGACCGGACACGTCGCATTGGCCGTCCCACCAGCCATGGGCGGCTCCCCCAGCAGCCGTCTTCACGTCCTGTTACTGCGGATGGCTCTCACGCCGGCTCATGACCGCTCATGGCCGCTCATGGCCGCTCATGACCGGCAGACATCCGCCCGGCATGGTCCGCGAGAAGGGCTGCCGTAGTCGACGGGTTGACCACGCGAAGGCCGTCATAGTCGGCATAGTGGGATCCATCGTCATTGCGACCGGTGAGGATCCAGAAGTTGTCCCCGTCGCCGTCGAACCGCTCGACCGCGTCCGTCCACGCCCGATAGATCGTATTGCGGGTCGCTTCGTCGGCTCGCCAGCCGAACTCCTCGAGCACCGCCGGCTTCTTGGCCCTGCGGGCGTCGCGGATATGGTCACGGATCCACTGAATGCCCCAGTCCGGGGTCATATCACCCCAGCGTTGCGGATGCAGGTGAAACGTACCGTAGTCCACGGCGGGCAATGCGATGAGCCGCCGCCAGGCCACCCCTTCATGATCGGAATATGGGTGGGATGGCTCGTCGGCCCGACCGTAGAAGCCCTCATCGCCCACGGCGACCAGCTGGCGTGGCGCCAGTCCCTTCACATAGCGGCTCATCTCCTCGACCCAGGCGACCAGCGTGTCACCAGATGCGTCGGACGGGCAGCGAGGCTCGTTCGCCAGCTCCCACGCCATGATTGTCGGGTCGGCGTCGTAGCGCAGCCCGGTGTACCGGTTCCGCCGGCCGATCACATGCCCTACCCAGGCCTGATAGCAGTTCCTGATGTCACGACGCCGGAAGAAGTCGTCGTGCTCGGCCGAGAACCAGGTGGCGTACTGCGGTATCCCGCCGAAATCACTCCAGTTGTTCGTCAGCACGATCACGAGGCGGAGCCCGAGCTGGCCGGCCCTGAACACGGCGTGGTCCAGGTGCGCGAAACCGTCCTCGTCATAGGTAAAGGGCGCCGGCTGGAGCACGACCCCGTCGGCCGCGGAACCGTCGAGGAAACCCCAGCAGCGCACCACCCGCAACCCCATCGACCGGGCGTCCGTGAGCACGCGGTCGGTCATGTGGCGACCCTTGTAGTGGAGGTAGTAGTTGTTCGTGCCACCGAAGCGGAACCGGCGGCCGTCGACGGTGAAGCAGCTACGGCCCACGGTGCCGCCACGGCTCACGGTGACGAACGCGCGGGGGCCGTACCCACCGGCTGCCGGTCCGGCCGAGGCCGCTCCAGCCTGCGGATCCGTTCGATCATGGTCCATGGCGACCTCCTGCTGTCAGGCCGGGGCCACGGCCGATAAGGATGCGGACGACCTCGGGAAACAGCAGACTTCCATAGACGAACAGCGGCGCCGAATCCGCTGATACCGGCGTCAACCGGGTGGCGCCGGCCACGGACGCTTGGGATGGACGGGCATTGGCAGGCGGCATCGACGATCTCTCCGACGGCAGCGGGACGGGGATGACAGCCATGGTGAACGATCGTCGCGGTGGCGGCCCACCGGTCTCCGGCGGGCCTGGCGCGCAGGCACCGACGTGCGAGACCGGACGTTCGTCCGCGGATGTGCGCCCGTCAGGGCGCCAGCCGTGGCGGTTGGGCCTGCGCCGGCAGTGGCCGAGCGCCACCGACGTCCGCCAGGTCGGGTCGGAGCCGGACTACCGTTTCACACTGGCCAACGAACGGACATTTCTCGCCTGGATCCGAACCGCGCTGGCGCTGTTGGCAGGCGGTGTCGCGGTCGTGCAGGTCGTGCCGGACTTCGGTTTCCCCGGCAGCCGTCACGTCCTCGGCGTCACGTTCGTCATCATGAGCATCGTCATCTCCACGACCAGCTACCGGCGCTGGGCGGACGTGGAACGCGCCCTGCGGCTCGGGCGGCCGCTGCCCCCGTCGCAGGTACCCCGCCTGCTGGGTATCGTGATCACATTGGTGAGCCTGATCGCCCTGGCATCCATCCTGTACAGCTCCGGAGGTGCAGGTCGATGACCCGGCCCGCTGTCGGGCACCCCGACGAGATACCCGACCCGGGGCTGCAGAGCGAACGCACCTACCTCGCCTGGCAGCGCACCGGCCTCTCCTTCGCCGCCGTCGGCGTGTTTCTCGTGCACGCAACACGCCACCTGGGTCACCTGGGCCTGTTGGGCCGCCTGGGCGCCGGGCTTCCCGGGATCCTCGGGCTGGCCACCGGTGCAGTGATCATGTTACGTGGACTCCTCCGCTACCGGCAGGCCGTCGCCGGTGCGGGTACGGGTGGGCCCGGCGTATCGGCGCCGACCGCGGTCGGCGCAGTCGCGGCCGCCGCGAGCCTGGTCGCCGTCGGTGGGCTCCTCGTCCTGCTAGCGGGTGCCTTTTAGAGCCTGTTTTGAATCTTCTGTCCGGGCGATCCAAGATTCAAAACAGACTCTTAGCGCCCGCGCGACCCGGCGTCGATCACGTCGCCGCGCTTTCGCACGCCGCTCACACAGCTCAATCGTTCGATTCGCACGACCGTGCGGTCCGATGGAGGGACGATTTCGGTGAAAGGACGGTGCCGATGATGCGCGGTACACCAATGGGGACCAGAATGCGCTGGGCGGTCCGGCACGGCGCGGCGCGGGCCGTGATACGCACAGCCCAGCGTCGGGGTGATCAGCACACGCTCCTGCTCACCGATCCGACGCTTCGTGCCGACCCGTTCCCGCTGTACGACGAGATGCGCTCGCAGGGCGCTTTCACATCCGGACGGTTGGCAATGATGACTGTCAGCCACCAAGCCGCGGCTGCCGTCCTGCGCGGTGAGCAGTTCCGGGTCGGGTTCGACGGCTCGGCGCTTCCTCGGCTCCTGCGCATGGTGTGGGCCGCATCCCGCGATGAAAGGGTCAACGGCCCGCTCAACCCGCCGTCGTTGCTCGCCGTCGACCCGCCCGACCACACTCGCTATCGCAAACTCGTGTCGAAGGTGTTCACGCCCCGAGCGATCGAAAACCTGCGTGGACGTATCGAGGAGACCGCCGACGAACTCCTCGACGACATGGCGGGCGCGGCCGGGGTCGACCTCGTCGGCCGCTACGCCAGCCTGTTGCCGGTCACGGTGATAGCCGAAATCCTCGGCATTCCGGCCGATATGCGCGCACAGTTGCTGGCCTGGGGCACCGCGGCGGCACCGAGTCTCGACATCGGCCTGTCCTACCCGGAGTACCGGCATGCGGAGAATGCGCTCCGGGATATCAACACCTGGCTGCACGGACATTTCGAACGCCTGCGCCGCAACCCGGGCGACAATCTGCTCAGCAAGCTGGTCCTCGCCGTCGACGAAGGCCAGCGACTGAACGAGACGGAATTGACCTCGACCGCACAACTACTGCTCGCAGCAGGCTTCGAGACAACCGCCAACCTGCTCGGAAACGGCGCCGTCCTGTTGCTGAGTCACCCCGAGCAACAGACGCTCCTGCGCGATGACCCGGGCCTGTGGCCCAACGCCGTCGAGGAGATCCTGCGGTACGAATCACCAGTACAAATCGCCGCCCGATTCGCGCACGAGGACACCGAGATCTGCGGTGTTCCGATACAGGCCAACCAACTGGTCGCCGTCTTTCTCGGCGGCGTCAACCGGGACCCGGCCATTTTCACCGATCCCCACTCTTTCGACATCCGGCGAGCCAACGCCCGAGAACATCTGGCCTTCTCCAACGGCATCCACTACTGCCTCGGTGCCGCGCTCGCCCGCCTCGAAGGTGAGATCGGCCTTCGTAAGCTGTTCGAGCGCTATCCGGAGCTGGCGTTCGCCGACGAGCCCCGCCGACGGCAGACCCGGGTCCTACGCGGGTACGCGGCGATACCGGTTACCCCGGAGAGCAGAACTCACCCGCCCGTCGCCGCCATCGAAAACTGACCGTGCGCACACGTCAGTCACGGAAGTGGATGGCACACCGGCTCTCAGGCGAAGCGCCCCTGGCCGCGGGCTTCTCCCGCGGTCGCTTCGGTACGCGTTTGTGCCTCGGTACGCGCATGTGCTTCGGTACGCGCATGTGTACGGGTGGCTTCGCTAACTGCGGGGGCGCCAAATCCGGTGGACGGGAACATGTCCAGCGCCGCAAGCTCGCGCCGGACACCCCGCATCCGGGTAGCCATTGCAATCTTTGTCAGCCCGGTGGCCAGTGCCGCAAGACTCACCCAGAGAACCAGCAGGGTGAGGGAGCGGTTCGGGTAGGCGGCGGCCCAGAAGGCAATCCCGATCTCGAACGCGCCGACGATCAGCGGCATCCACCACTGTGCGGTTCCGCGAAGCTCTGTCGTGCGAAGTTCCGTCAGGCGAAGTTCGGTCGTGCGAAGCTCGGCGCGGCGCGCGACGAAGGCGTTCACAACATCGTAAATACCCTTGCCCAACAGGTACCAGGCTACGATCCGGGCCACCACCGTGAAGGTCGGATCCGGCCAGGCCAACGCGACCACGCCACCGGCTACAAAGAGCACCGCGAGCAGGGCGTGTGACCAGCGCCAGTCCCGTGCTGTCGCAGTCGTGGCGAGCAACTCACTCACTGCACTGACAAGCAGGACGACACCCAGTAGTACCGCGATGGACCGTTCGGTCGTCAGATCGAACTGGATCATCGCCAGGGCGAACAAGGCCCAGGCGATCCCCACAGCGAGGACGAGCCACCACGGAACGCCTCCAGCGCGTTCGCCGTCCCGGTGCGCCGGTGCTGTTGCGGCACTCACGGCTGCTCTCCCATCTCGCGGCCTGACCGAAAACCGTTCTCAGGAGCCCATTTGAGATCTTGACTTCCTCACGGCCCAGACGCCGTGATGCCCATGTTCGGGCCTCTCATTCCTGTCGCAGCAAAGAATCATTACGGCCGCGCCGGAAACGGATGATCCGGATTGATAGGCAGACAGTGGGTAAAATGCTCATATAGCAGCGGCCAATAACTACTCCGCGCTGATGGTGACCAGTCTGGACCAATGCACGGGCATGCACTGGTCCAGGACCCGCAATGCCGCTGGCGGGGCCAGCCGGTAGGGGCTAGGCCTTCCGACCGACGCCGCAGTACCCGTCGACCGGGGCGGGCAGGCTACCGTCCGGAGTGGGTTCGGGCCGCCAGTGGGTGTGCGACACGACTCCGGGTTCGATCAGTTCAAGCCCGTCGAAACGGCGGACGATCTGCTCGGGGGTGCGCAGGATGTACGGGACGGCGCCGGTCTCGTTGTAGTCGTCCTGGGCTGCGTCGAACCCGGTGTCGCCGGCCGGGCGGGTGCCGTCGTAGGTCGCCAGATAGCTGCCTGATGGCAGGGCGTCCAGCAGTCGCTTCACGATGGACAGCACCTCGTCGTCGTCGACGATGTGGCCGAGGATCCCCATCAACATCAGCGCAACCGGCTGGCCGAAGTTCAGCGTACGCGCCGCACCGGCCAGGATGGTGTCCGGATCCCGCAGGTCGGCGTCGAGGTAGTCCGTGACTCCGTCAGGAGTGCTGACCAGCAGCGCGCGGGCGTGGACCAGTACCAGGGGGTCGTTGTCGACATAGACGATCCGGGAGTCCGGAGCGACCCGCTGGGCGACCTCATGGGTGTTGTCGGCCGTGGGTAGACCCGTGCCGATGTCGAGGAACTGCCGGATACCCGCCTCACCGGCCAGGTAGGCGACCGCACGGGAAAGAAAACCCCGGGACGCACGGGCCAGTTCGCCGATACCCGGGAAGACCTTGACGTATTCATCGCCGGCGGCCCGGTCCACCGGATAACAGTCCTTGCCGCCCAGCCAATAATTCCAGATCCGGGCGGAATGCGGAACGGAGGTGTCGATCCTCGACCACAGGTCTTGCTCGGACGACTCATCGCCTGCCATGGGGGCGGTCTCCTGGTATGCGTAATGTCTGCTGTCGTTCCATACCGTACCGCCACAACCAGGACCCGCCCACCCCGCCCGGCCAGTTCCGGCGAAACAGAGCCCGACGATAGGAACGCGCCGGACGACACGCCCGGGAACCGTCCGCGAATTAGGAGATCATCTGATACTGGATCTCTCCACGATCTATCCTGCACGGATCGTGCACCGGCTGACGGAGCCCGACGCGAGCTGCCTGGCGGGTTCCGGCTCGCGGATCTGGTAGTCCGGCCCCAGACTTGTACCCGTCCCTATTCGTCCGAGCCTCCGGCGACGATCGGCATCGCTCACGGCCACGGCAGGACTGGTCCCACCATGAATCCAACGCCGCCACCCCAGTGGCCGGACGCGGCGGGCAGCCTTCCTTTTCCCTCCTGCCCACCATCGCCGACCTGCCGACTACCGCCAACCGCTTGCTGTGTCTCATCGACCGAGGCAACGGGTTCGACGACGACGTCACTCTGCTCCTCGCTCGCGCCAACCCGTGCTCGCATGGGTCGTGATCGGCCCGGAGGTTCCGTCTCTGCAACCTGATTCGGCACCGTACCATCACCCTTTGCACCAGAACCATCACGGATCGCGCACCCGAATGGAATACCTGACAACTCCTTTCACGAAGACGGACCAGCGCCTCGTCGATCTCTCTCCGCAGATCGGCCATCCATAGACCATGATCGACATATGCTTGTCGTTATGTACGATTTTTAGCCGAATAAGCGTACACAACGACAAACATACGATGATCTTCGGCGTAGCCGGCGTCCGCCAGAGACGCACTCACGTCCGCCGGGTCACTCATGGTCACATGAAAAGGCGCCCTGACGCGCTGACCACATGGATTCGCCGGCGGCAGCGATCAGCGTCGTAGAAACACGACCTGATCCGGAATGATGGCACCTGGCTCCTGGAGCAGCTTGTCGAGTGCGCTCACCACGGCACCGACAAAGCCGCGGTCCTGTGGAAAGGCTTTGGTCGCGATGAGAACGAGACCGGCGTGTGAGCGTCCGCCAGCCCGGTACTGGGCATCGAGCGGCAGAAAATCCTTGATGTTGAGCGTAACCAGCGCGCGTCCTTGACGCGCAGCCTCCGCCAGCACCTGGTCATCAGGCAACGAGATCAGCGAAAAATCGGAGACAACGGACAGGACGTCGTGCCCCCTCCCGACAAGTTGGGCCGCTATCCGCTCCCCGAGCATCTCGTCGAGCAGGAGAGGGCTGCTCATCCGGCCAGCAGGTCCTGCTCGCGCCGCCAAGCCCGCTCGGCCGCCTGCTCGGCATCATCAGCCGCGGTGATCTCAGCGTCGACATCGTCCGGGTAGGCCGCCCAATACCGCAGCGCCGTGCGGAGCAGCCGTAGCGGCAGACCGCTGTTGTCCGCAACCATGGACAACAGCGCATGCTCAGCCAGCTCCGGCTCGGCTGCCCGGGCGGACCGGACCGCTCGCACGACCTCCCAGATGTCAGGCCCACCGACCAGACCCGCCCGCCGTCCCGTCGACCCCTCCCTGAAAGTGATGCCAGGATGTTCCGTGGTCCGCAGCCCTTCATCCACCAGCCGGTTCGCCGCTGAAGACAGCGAAAGACCCGGATGCGTCGCCACGTACGCCTGCAGGCGTACGGCCACGGTGGCCTCAAACCGCACCGGCGTCGGAGCCTTCCTCGTCATGCGACTACAGTGTAGTCGCTACGATCAGTTTGGCAAGATTAGCCGTGACACGATCGACCTATTACAAGGGTATCGACCGGACAGGCCGCTGCCGACCGCCGGGCACGCGGCGGGCACGAAAGCGGAAAAACGGGCCTCAGCCATAGGAACGTCGGGGTTCCCGGGGGCTCGGCCCTGAACCTCCTTGAGGTCTCCAGGTGCGCGGAAAATCATGGTCGCACACCCTTTGGCCTGGGGGCCGACATGGCGGAACGACCTGGTCAGACCGTGCCTGACAGACCTTGCCCGGAGTGGAGCGGGCGACGGGAATCGAACCCGCGTTGCAAGCTTGGGAAACCTGTGCGGCTACTGCTGCTGACCTGCTCTGGAGCACTCCGGACCAGGTCAGCAGCGGTCCAGCTCTCGCCAGAGACCACAGATCAGACCACATGCTGACCGCTGCTACTGGCACGCGAATGGCACGGCGGGCGCCCGTTGTTCGGGCCGGTTTCTGCTGCTTTGGGTGGTAGTGGCATCCTTGTCGGGTGACCGACGGGGGTGACGCGGGGGGCGATCCACACTTCTTCGTGTCGTACACCCAAGCGGATCGGGTGTGGGCGGAGTGGATCGCCTGGACGTTGGAAGAGGCGGGTTATCGGGTGCTGATCCAGGCGTGGGATTTCGCGCCGGGGTCGAACTGGGTGTCAGGGATGCAGGAGGGTGTGGCACGGGCGGAGCGGACGATCGCGGTACTCTCGGTGGCATATGCCCGGTCAGTGTACGGGGCGGCGGAGTGGCAGGCGGCGTGGGCGGCGGATCCGGCCGGACAGACTCGTAAGCTACTGCCGGTTCGGGTGACCGATTGTGACCGCCCGGAGTTATTGAAGCAAATTGTCTCGGTCGATGTGTTCGGGGTCGGTGAGGCGTCGGCGCGGGCGGAGCTGCTGAGGGCAGCCGAACTGGCGGTGTCGGACGGACGGGGTAAGCCGGCTACGGCACCGGGCTTCCCCGGTGGCCTGGCTGATACGGGGGTGGCGGTGGGAGCGGCTCCGGTGTTCCCGCCGGATCTGCCGTCGATGTGGGGTGTGCCGGCCCGGCTGGCGCATTTCGTCGGCCGGGAGGCGTTGCTCGCCCAGCTGCGTGCCCGGCTGGCGGTTGTGGGGTCGGTGGCGGTAACCGCGTTGGCGGGGATGGGCGGGGTGGGAAAGACCGCGCTGGTGGTGGAGTACATCCACCGGTATGCCGAGTTGTTCGACCGGGTGGGCTGGGTGCCGGCGGAGCAGCCGGAGTTGATCGGCGGCTATCTGGCCGGGTTGGCCCCGGTGGTGGGGCTGCCGGTGGACGCGGAACCGGCGGCGGTAGTGGCGGCGTGGGCGCGCGCACCCCGGTCGCTGCTGGTGTTCGACAACGCCGACGATCCCGACACGATCATGATGATTAGGGGTTTGCGGCCGTCGCCGGGGGTGGGCCGGCTGCTGGTGACGTCGCGGCTGCGGGGGTTGACCGCGCTTGGTGCGACCGTCACCGTTCCGCTGCTGCCGCGGGTCGATGCGATGCGGCTGCTGACCGACCGGTTCCCGTCGCTGGAGCCGACAGTCGCCGATCGGATCTGTGAGCTGTTGGGGGATTTGCCGTTGGCGGTGGAGCAGGCCGCCGGCTATCTCGACCAGACCGGTACCCCACCCGAGGAGTACGCCGGGCTCCTCGCTGATCAGCTCGGCGACATGCTCGGCGAAGGGGAGGTGGCCGATCGGCCGGGGGTCACCGTCGCGGTGCTCTGGGAGCTGTCGATGCGGCGGTTGCGGACCGAGTGTCCGGCCGCGGTGGAGCTGCTGGAGGTGTGGGCGTTATGCGACCCGGAGACGATTCCGCTGGGCCTGTGCACCGATCCGGCCGGGCTGGACGACGGGCCGCTGAAAGAGGCGGCGGGTAACCCGGCGGTGTGGGCACGCACGGTCGGGGTGCTGGTCGGGTACAGCCTGGCCCGCCGTGACCGGGACACGGTGGACGTGCACCGGCTGGTGCAGGCCGCGACCCGCCGGGCCATGAGCGGCGAGGCACACACGGCGCGGGTTGGCACCCTGATCCGGCTGCTGCGCGGCATTCTGCCCGAAGACATCGCGCGGAACCCGGACGCCTGGCCGGTATGGCGGGTCTACCTGCCCCACGTCAGCGCCGTGCTCGGGCACACCGATGCCGATGCCACCGACGACGGCCTGTCCTGGCTGTGTGACCGGACCGCAACCTACCTGCAAGAACACGGCCAGTCGGCCGCGGCGCTGCCGCTGTTCCAGCAGGCGCTGGCGATCGACGAGACGGTCTACGGCCCCGACCACCCCGTCGTCTCCGCCCGGCTGAACAACCTGGCGTTGGCGTTGCAAGACCTGGGTCGGGCCGGGGAGACGCTGCCGCTGTTGC
>NZ_CAUVXL010000171.1:0-15949 GCF_963555915.1 Protofrankia sp. Cas4 | reverse complement strand
AGCGTCGGCCGATTTGAGTGCCGTTGGCAGCGTGAACAGCTCCCGGATGCGATTCGCGAGCTCGTGTTGGACGACCAGCGGTTGCGCAACGAGATCTGCTGGTCGGTCTTCGACTGTTGACGGCGCTGCGATCGTCGTGGCCGCGTAGCCGGGCCGACCGAGAAGGGGCATCTTGGGTCGGCCGGTGGCATGGCAGTGGTGGCCGTGCTGCTGCGGCCGGATTTGGCTGTCGGTGGGCTGGTCCTCGGCTGGTAGGGCGGCGTTGCAGTTCGGGCGGAACTGGTAGACCGTCCGGCCCGGCATGCCCGTCGACCCACGCGACGATGAGCCGCTCGCGCTGCGCGACATCCACCTGGAGGTTGGGCGCGCCGGCGGTGACGCCGGGCGACGAACCGGCGGCAGAGCCGGCAGGCCGTCGGGAAGCCGCCAGGTTAGGCGCCGTGGCGACGGCCACGGGCGGCGTAGCTGCGTAGCGCCCGCAGGAAGTCGATCTCGCGGAACGCGGGCCAGTACGCCTCGCAGAAGTACAGCTCGGAGTAGGCGCTCTGCCAGAGCAGGAAGTTCGACATGCGCTGCTCGCCGCTGGTGCGGATGACCAGGTCGGGGTCGGGCTGGCCGGCCGTGTAGAGGTGGCGGGCGACGTCTTCGGCGGTGAGGGTCTCGGCCAGGTCGGCCAGCGAGCCGCCCGTCTCGGCCTGCTCGTGCAGGAGGGCCCGGAACGCGTCGACGACCTCCTGCCGGCCGCCGTACCCCACGGCGAGGGTGACGTGTGCCCCGGTCGAGCAGGATCGGGTGACTTCCTCGGCGTTCTTGAGTGCGCGGGCGGTGCTGTCCGGCAGCGCGTCGAGTAGCCCCGCGATGTGCATCTGCCACGCCGGATCGGGAGTCGCGATCTTGTCGGAGACAACCTGCTCGATGACCCGCATGAGGAAGGCGATCTCGGCATCGTCGCGGTGGGCCAGGTTCTCGGTGGAGCAGACGAAGACGGTCACGTGCTTGATCCCGGCCGCCTCGCACCACGACAGCACGTCCTCGACATGGTCGGCGCCGAACTTGTGGCCGAGGCTGGGATTGGCCATCCCCATCTGGCGGGCCCAGCGCCGGTTGCCGTCCATGATCAGGCCGACGTGCCCCGGTAGCTCGGCTCCCTTGAGCGACGCGCGGAGCCGACGGGAGTACACGGTGTAGGCAAGATCGCGTATTGGCACAGCCTGAATCTATGCCCGCCTGTCCACCGGTCCCAGTCCCGCCGGTCCCGGCCATCCGGGTTCAGTTCCCGCGGTGCTACCCGGGTCGGGACGGTGGGACAGTGGGTGCGTCCGGAGCCCGCTGCTGTCGGTCACAGTTTGGAAGGGGCGGGGCCCACCGGTAGGGAGATGTCGGTGCGAGGATTGTGATGTGGCGGATACGGGGGCCGCGGACGAGCCGCGGACGTGGGATTCTTCATCTCCTACACGGCTGTGGACCGGCGGTGGGCGGAGTGGGTGGCCTGGCAGCTGGAGGACGCCGGCTACCGGGTCCTGATCCAGGCGTGGGACTTCGTGCCGGGTTCGGACTGGATGTTCGGCATGGACCAGGGAGTGAGGCACGCCCGGCGGATGGTGGCATTGCTGTCGGCGGCCTACCTGCGTTCCGTCTACGGCGGTCAGGAATGGCGCGCCGTACGGGCAGAAGACCCGGAGGGCTTCGCGCGCAAGCTACTCCCAGTGCGACTTGAGGACTGTGACCGGCCAGGGCTGCTACACACCCTGGTTGGATTCGACTTGTTCGGTCTGCCGGCGGAGGCGGCGAGGGTCTACCTGCTCGAACAGATAGGCCATAGTCTGGCTGGCCGAGCCAAGCCTGCCGCAGCCCCGGAGTTCCCGGTTCCCCCGCGAACGGCGCCACCAGTCGCCGAACCCGTCCTCCCGCCGTCGCCACCGTCGGTCCCCGTGGGGGCGTCTCCATTCGGCACGCTGCGCGCCACCCTGACCGGCCATACCAATTCCCTGCGCTGGGTAGCGTTCTCCCCGGCAGGGAGGCTGCTGGCCACGATCTCCGACGACACGACCGCGCGGCTGTGGGACGTGCCGGCCGGCACCCAACACGCCATCCTGACCGGCCACACCCAGTCAATGGACTCGGCGACGTTCTCCCCGGACGGAGCGTTGCTGGCCACCGGCTCGACCGACGGGACCGCGCGGCTGTGGGACGTCGCGACTGGCACCCCGCGCGCCACCCTCACGCTCGGCGGATCGGTGATGGGGGTGGCGTTCTCCCCGGACGGCAAGCTGCTGGCGACCGCCACCGTCTTCGTTGGCGGCTCCCCTGTCGGGACCGCGCAGCTCTGGGACGTGGCGACCGAAGCCCCGCGCGCCACTCTCGCGCACAGCAACGCGATGTGGGGGGTGTGGGGGATAGCGTTCTCCCCGGACGGGAGACTGCTGGCCACCGTCTCCGGCCAGACCGCGCAGCTCTGGGACGTCGCGACCGGCACGCCGCACGCCACGCTCAGCGGCCACACCGACAGCGTCACCTCGGCGACGTTCTCCCCGGACGGGACGCTGCTCGCCACGATCTCCAACGACAGAACCGCGCGGCTGTGGGACATTCGCGCCGGGACCGCGCGCGCTACCCTCTCCGGCCACGACGACACCGTCAAGCGCGGGGCGTTCTCCCCGGACGGGACGCTCTTCGCCACCACCTCGACCGATGAGACCGCGCGCCTGTGGGACGTTGCGACCGGGATCGCGCGTGCCACCCTCACCGGCCACACCAGCTTCGTCAGCTGGGGGGCGTTCGCGCCAGACAGCAAGCTGCTCGCCACCGCCTCCTTCGACGAGACCGCACGGCTATGGACAGCGGGCAGAAGCAACTAACTTCCACGGCTGGAGTGAGTCCCGCCCGGCCTACCGGAACCGCGATCCAGCGAAAAGGTGCCAGCTCGCCTGAGACGCCGAACCATAGCAAGCACGACATACAAGGCATAGGGACCACTCGCACGCCAGACCGGCTGAGAACCGGCAGGTCCGTCGAGGACTGATAGGAAGGCGCCGTGATCAGGTGGAACAGACAGCTGAGAGCGGACAGTCTTCTCACCGATCTGTCCCACGGGACAGATCGGTGACATCATCTGCGAGAAATGGTCGTGTCCGATGAGAACCTACAAGGTCTCAGTTGGATGGTCGGGTGGCGCCGAAATAGTCATCCTCTTTCCACCTATATGGAGAGATTTTTACGACCTGCTTGCGGCCCGGCGCGGTGATAATCTGTCCGTTTCCGATGTAGATCGCGACGTGGTGGATGTTGCCGGCGGTGCCGTAGTAGACGAGGTCGCCGATCTCCAACGGTTCGCCGGGCGGGACGACCGGCCCGGCTTCGTACTGGGTTTGGGCGGTGCGTGGCAGGTCGATGCCGGCGGCGGCGTAGGCGGCGCGGGTGAGGCCGGAGCAATCGAAGCCGCCCTCAGCCGGTCCGTCTCCGCCCCACAGGTACGGGATGCCGAGCTGCCCTTGGGCGTAGAGGATGGCGGCGTAGCCGGCGTCGCCCGGGGCGGTGTCGGCGCCGAGGCCGTAGGTCGACGTGTACTTGTCGAGCGACCTCGAAGGCTTCAGGCAGACAGCGCTTGGAGCTGGGGACTGAAGTCTCGGAACGTATCGATAGAGCCGCCCTCGGTCCGGTGGATCTTTCAGTCGAGGCGCCTTTGAAGCTGGAGCTTCGGCCGCGGCGCTGCCCAGCCCAGGCCCCGGCTGTCCCGAGTGGGCGTCGCCCCGGGCGCGGCTGCCGGGTGGCTGAGGATGATCGCGCCGTCGAAGCCGTCGGTGGCAGGTATCGAGCATGGCCGACGCTCTCACCCTTGCTGACCTGCATCTTTCAATCCTGCCCGGATCGAGCACTCTTGTCCGTTCGCGAACTGGGCTAAACCTGTCGTACCTCCCAACTACCCTTCTCGCAGCGGAACGGGGGCGCTGTCGCCTGCTGGGCAGCGGGGCGCCGGAGGCGAAGGGATGTTCGGGGTGGCGCACGGTCGTAACTATGCGGCAGGAACCCGCGAGGCACTGTTCATGCTCAGCCGGGGCTATTGCTACGAACCAGACTGCAAGGCGCGCGTTATGCGTTCGGTCGGGGATCGGTGGAGAATAAGCGTTATCATCGCTCACATATATGGATTGAATCCCACGAGCGCTCGATACGATCCTACCAAGTCCACGCCCTATCTCAATAGTCCCAAGAATCTTATTCTCCTTTGCATGGAACACTCAAACATGATCGATGGTCCGGAATGGAGAAAATATCCTGTCGAGCTTCTCCATCAGTGGAAGGACGCGAGAGAGGGTGATGCTGCGGATGAGCTCGACAAGCTGGACTGGCTGAACCGGGAGAGACTCCAGGAGCTGATGAGCGAGGCCATAGTCGAGACCAAGACGGAGATCGTAACGGCGATCGATAAAGTCTCCGACATCAGCCAAGGAACGCACAAAATTTTGAAGGAGATCGTGACCGAGTCCTTCCATTTTGCCTATCTCGACGCCGACACTGTCGCATCCCTGGAGAACTCGGCGAGAGTTTTCCAGGAACTTCCAGATCACGTCCCTTCCTTGGAGAAGTCGGCGAGAGACCTTCAGTCGCTACCAGATCATGTGGATCTGTTGCTGCTCGCAGCACAGAACCTGCGTGACCTTCCCTCATATGTCGAAGACTTGTATGACGCAGCTGAACTTCTCAAACGTCTCCGGGGAGAATATGGCGACTTCGTCGACGTGCTCGGGGTCCACGCAGATGTTTTGCGGACATCAATCCTGAATGGTCAACTCGAAGGGCTCGTCGACGAGCTGCAAAATTTGAGCGACATGGTCGAACAGGTGCGCCAGGCGTCACGTTCCCTCTCGGGAAGGGCTGACACCGTCAGGGCGATGGAGCGAGCGCCGCAGAATTACGCGGCGGCTGCCGCGGCGGCTGCCGCGGCGGCGACAAGGGTGTGGGTGCCACCGTCTCTCCAGTGGTCCTGGAAGTCCTTCGGGTGGGGTGTCGCGGTCTGTGCCGCGTTTGTGATCGGGGTTCTTGTCCTGTGGGTCAATGGAACGAGCGCAGGTGCGTGAAGATCGGCGCTGATTAGCTCGATGTTACCGGTTCATCGGCATTGGTGATGCCCGGCTGGGGCTCGACCGATGGACCTTTCCGCTGTTTTCTCTGTGAGGGTGACCGTGTCCGCCGGTAGTTCTCCTGTGCGAGTTCGCTGATCTCTATGGATCCGTAATGAAGTAAGTAATGCAGGCCGGCATGCGTCTTCGCAGGTCAGGGGCTCGCAAGGGCCCCAAAGTGAACAAGTTATTTCATTCCGAATCCTATGGTGTCCATGAGGGTGCAGGTGATGGCTTCCTGGCCGGTGTGGATGGCTTCGACGGCGGATTCGCGGATGAGGTCTGACAGGCCGCAGATGCTTCCTGCGCTGCGGTCGTGGAGGTAGCGCCAGAGACGGACGAGGCTGCCGGGTTTGTGGTGGTGGAGCAGAAGTGCGTCTTCCATGGCCTTGATGACGCCGATCCATTCCTTTTTCTCCTGGTCGCTGTCGAGAGTGAAGGGCCGCATTTTGTGGAGGGTGTTGCGTCCCGAGGTCTGGGTGGCGCGGGTGCTGCCGTGGCCTTCGAGGAACAGGCCGGAGGTTTTCAGGTCGACTCCGGTGTAGATGAAGGTGGCGGCGGTGTGGTTGGCGAGGTATTTGAGATGGTCGTTGACGATCTTTCCTTCGCGGGCAGACAGGTCGAGGAAATGGACGTCGTCGATGATGACGAGTTCGACTCCGCAGAGCCGCATCGCGTCGAGCACAGCTTTCGTGATCTCGTTTTTGGTGGCGTGGTTGGAGTGGGGGTGGCCGAGGTAGTCCGCGAGCAGGACGGAGAGATCTTTCGGGGTGGCCTGGGAGGGGATGTTGAGGTAGACGACCGGGGTGTAGTCGACGATGTAGCCGTTGATGATGATGGGCTCGCCGTCGATGGCGAATCGGTCCGGATAGCGGTTGCGGAGAGCCTGCTCGAAGTCCGCGGCGAAGATTTTCACGAGGGTTGATTTCCCGATGGTGGCCGGACCGTCGAGGACAATTCCGCGGCGGGCGCCGGGGGCTTGCCGTGCGTTGGTGCGCATTCGCCGATGTATCAGGTGGTGGATGCGCTTCATCTGGTCGGTGCGGACGAGGATCAGGGCGCTGTGGTAGTCCTCGCGGGCCTCGTCGAGGAGGGCGTGCTGGTCGGGGTCCATGCGCAGGTAGTCGGCGTGGGAAGGCATGGATGGTGGGGTGGGCGGGGCGGTGTCGAGGTAGGCGCGCCATTCTTCTTTGGTGCGGGGCTCGGCAAGTCCGGGGTGCGCGAAGTGCATCAGGGGGTCCGAGGGTGGCGGGGTTTCCAGGTCTCGGCCGCGGGGATCTCGTCGAGATCGAAGTCGTCGGCGGGCGCTGGTGGCAGATCCGTTGGGGGTTGACGGTCGTCGGCTGTCTGACCTGCCCGCTGGGCGTCGCGGTGTGCTGTTCGGCCGCGGTGGCTGTCGCGGGCGTGTCGGCTGCGGGCGTTGCGGGTCCAACTGGCCGGGTCGTCGGAACGGTTCTGGAGATCCAGGAGGGCGGTGGCGATGTCGTCCTGGTCGGTGGGGTTGCGTCCGCGCTGGGCGAGCAGCCGGCGGGCTTCGCGGATGGTGACGTCGGTGAACGGCTGGTGGACGTCGAGGGCGTGGGTCCAGCGCAGGACGTGCCACCGCCCGTCGTCGGGGTCGTGGAAGTAGGCGTGGAGCAGGTTGCGGGGGTCGCGGCGGATCGGCCAGAGACCGTCTGGGTAGGGCGAGCGGGTCTTGCGGTAGCGGTAGAGGATGTCGGCGTTGTAGGTGAGGTAGCCGATGCGGACGCCGGCCGGTTGGATGGTGCGGCCTTTGCCGTCGGCGATCGGCAGGAGTTCGTAGTAGAGGTCGGGATCGTTGGGGCAGTCGACGTAGCCCGCGGCGGCGATCGCCATGGCGTATGCCTCGTTCGGCGAGGCGCGTAGGTCGGGGAAGCCGTGGAGGATCAGGCCCTGATGGTGGCGGCGCTGGTAGATCCCGACGGCGTATTCGGCGAACAGCTCGGCGATGTCGTCGATGCTCCACCGCGCGGCGTCCTCGGCGTGCAGACCCCGGTGGGTGATGTCGGAGCCCTTGTAGCCGGCCAGGTGTTCACAGAACTGCCGGTTGATCGTTGCGAAGATGCGTTCGACGTGGGGTTTGTCGGTCGGGGTGAACATCCGAGCGTCCTGGATACTGATCCCCAGCCGCCGACATGCACGGGTGACGACATCGGACTTGTAGGGCTTTCCGTGATCGAACAGCAGCGTCTCCGGGTAGATGACCGGCCGGGCCGCGGCGTGGGCGAGGCGCTGGTCAACGGTGAGGATCCGCTCGTGCGGGATCCGTAGCGACGCGAAGCGCAGCGCGTCGGGCCAGTGCGGGCGCATCGTCTCCGGGGTCATCACATCCGCGAGCAGCAGGCCGATGTCGACGCTCTTCGTGCCGCGCGGGGTGAGCCGCCAGGCCAGCAGGGACCGGGTCGCCAGGTCGAGGGCGACCGTGAGCTCGACCGGCACCGTGTCGTCGGTGTCCGGGTCATAGGGGATCACGTCGAGTCCGGTGGTGTCCATCATCACAACCTCACCCGGTCGGGTGGCGGTCGCTTTCCCGAAGGTCCGGTCCGGCTGGTTCGCGGTGCGGATCCGCAGAGTCGCCGGGTCGTCAGGTTTGGGTCCGACCAGCGCCTGGTTGACGATCCGACGGAAGCGGTCCTTGCTGGGTAGGACGACCTCGCCGGGACCGTGCTGGGCGTCGAGCCGGTTCTGGGTGCGGCGGTGGAACCGGTTCCCGATGGTCGCGGAGGAGTCCACCCGGTCGGCGGCGGCCTGTTCGCGGATCGCCGTGATAATCCGCAGGTCGACGCGGGCCAGCGGGGCGCAGGGTCGGGTCTTGCGCCGGTCGGCGAGACCGACCAGGCCGTCGTGCTGCCAGGCCCGGCGTAGCTGCCAGAGTCGTCGGCTCGTCAGACCCAGCTCGGCCGCTTTGGTGTCGATGCGCGCGGTCAGCGTGGTCTGGGCGGGGTCGTAGCCGGGGTCGGGTTCGCTGTGGTCGGTGGCGGTCGGGAAGCCGGTCTCGACCTGGCGCAGGTGTTTGTCCAGCTCCTCCACGCGGGCACGTTCGCTGGCGGGCAGGCCGAGCAGGATCGCTTCCCGGTCCACCGCCCCGGTACGCACCTCACCTGCGTCCACCGCCGCGCTATCGGGAATGGTGCGGAAGTCGGGGGCTGCGAGCAGCGCGGCCAGCAGGATGATCTGCATGCGGCCGGTCTGCGACCGCAGCCGCACGCCGGTGTCGGTGAACCCCACGATCTGCTGGGCGTCGTTGTCGAAGGTGACCCAGTCGCCCAACGCCAGCCTGGTCGGCGCGGTCATCGGAGGCGCACCAAGGTGCGTTCGGACAACGGTGCGCCCAGATCGCAGACCAGCTGCTGACGCCAGAGCAAATGGAAGATCACCGGACGTGCCAGTTCCGGTGCGCCCGTCGCGGCGGCCAGCTCCGCCAACGCGGTCCTCTCCGCGGCCTGGGCGATGATCGGCGCCGTCAGCCCGCTGGTGGCCCGCAACGGCCGGCGGTAGCCGGCCAGCCAGGCGACGTTGGCGTAGCGCTGCGCGGGCGGAACAGTCACCATCTCGTAGGCCCAGCCGATCCGATCGCAGGCGGTGGCAGTCCGTTCGGCCTGCTGGACCACCCGCGGATCATGCCGGCGGCGAGGATTCTTCACATCGACGATCAGGACCGACCCGTCCGCGCGGCGGGTGAAGATGTCCGGGACGTGCCGCCAGTCACCGGCGGCATCGGTGCCATGCAGCTCCAGGGCCTGGGTGCCGATCGCGGTCACCGGGGCGTCGAAGTCCAGCAGCGTCAGCCACTGGCGTTCCAGGAAGCTCTCGTAGGCCAGCAGCCCACCCGTGGTGGCGGACCAGTACCAGCCCGGTGTGTGGCGCTGCCCGTGGTAGGCGGGGATCACACGCACCGGCCGGCAGGACTCGAAGGCGACCTTGCCGGCTTCCTCGGCGAGGACCAGCCGATCGACCCCACCCGCCTCCACGTAGCGGATCTTTAGTCTTCGGGTGCTGTGTCGGCTCATGACGGGATCCCTCGACCGGCCAGCAGGCGAGCGCCATAGCGGAGCAGTTCCTCGGAGGCCGGGGGCGGCATGGCTGCGACGAAGCGACGGCGGTGGGCGCCGTCCAGCCTGCGGGCAGCGCCCCGCGCCGGGCGCCCGTCCGGAAGCCGGGCCGGATAGGTGGGAGCGTTACGGATGTCTCCGCCGGTCAACTCCGCCCAGACCCAGGCAGCAGCGTGCCGATGCTGCCCCGGGCAGGTCGGCATGCCGGACCGGGCGGCGATCCCGTCCAGCACCACGCGGGGTATCTCAGTCAGGCCGGCGAGCACATCGCGGCGCGCCGCGTAGTCGATCGGCCCCCGGGCCGCCAACCGGTCCATCACATTCGAGACCGCCGTCCAGAACTCCTCCAGGTTCGCCAGACCGCGGATCACGCCGGCGTTCTTGCGCACCACCCCGGCATGGCCGGGCATACCCAACCGGCCCGCGGCCAGCGCCCAGGACCGGGCGCCGAGCAGACGGGCGCACGCGGCGGCGGTCAGCCGCCGCCCGACGACCTCCGTGACCCCTGGCAGGCACGACGCGACCAGCTCCTCATAGTCCGCCACGTCGATCAGCTGAGGGATATGGCGATACTCCAAGCCGGCCGCGGTTATCGTCCGCAGTACCGGACGCACGTCGGCGTCGAAGACCCGGTGACGGGAACGGCGAATCGCTTTCCACAGCCGCGGCAGAATCCCCGCGCAGTCCACCGTCCACATGCGGTCACGCCGATCCGATGCTCCGGTCAACAACCGTTTACTGGGCGAGGGTGCTGATCCGCCCCTTCGTGTCGATCTTCCGGATCCGGTTGTTGTCGGTGTCGGCGATGTAGACGGTGCCGTCGCCGCCGACCGCCACCCCCCACGGGCTGGCCAGCTTGGCTCGGGTGGCCGGTCCGCCGTCACCGGAAAAACCGTAGGAGCCGGTGCCGGCGAAGGTGCTGATCCGCCCCGCCGTGTCGATCTTCCGGATCCGGTTGTTGTCGGTGTCGGCGATGTAGACGGTGCCGTCGCCGCCGACCGCCATCCCAAACGGGTCATTCAGCTGGGCTTGGGTGGCCGGTCCGCCGTCACCGGAAAAACCGCTGATGCCGGTGCCTGCGAAGGTGCTGATCCGCCCCGCCATGTCGATCTTGTAGATCTTCCGGTTCCGGAAGTCGTTGGTGATGATGTCGTTGACGTAGACGGTGCCGTCGCGGGCGACTGCCACCCCCAATGGCTCGTTCAGCTGGGCTTGGGTGGCCGGTCCGCCGTCGCCGGAAAAACTGCCGCGGCCGCTGGCGGTGCCGGCGAAGGTGCTGATCCGCCCCGCCGTGTCGATCTTCCGGATCCGGCCGTTGACGGAGTCGGCGATGTACACGGTGCCGTCGCCGGCGGCCGCCACCCCCGACGGACCGTACAGCTGGGCTTGGGTGGCCGGTCCGCCGTCACCGGAAAAGCCGCCGGTGCCGGTGCCGGCGAAGGTACTGATCCGCCCCGCCGTGTCGACCTTCCGAATCCGGTTGCCAATGCCGTCGGAGATGTAGACGGTGCCGTCGCCGCCGACCGCCACCCTCAACGGGCCATATAGCTGGGCTTGGGTGGCCGGTCCGCCGTCACCGGAAAAACCGTAGGGGCCGGTGCCGGCGAAGGTACTGAACCGCCCCGTCCAGTCGATCTTGTCGATCTGGTTGTCATCGACGACGTAGACGGTGCCGCCGCCGAACGCCACCGCGTACGGTTTTGCGATGTAGCGACCTGGTAGATCGACGGTGCTGTCGCTGGCGAGGGTCGCGACGGCTGCCGCGAGTGCCGTGGCGAGTGCCATGGCCCGCCAGGAGCGGCGGTGTGCCCGGCCGGCGGGCAGGTTGCGGCGCACCACCGCGAACCGGTGGCTCTCCGCCCGCGGGTGGCTGGCGGCTCCCTGGCCGAGTGGGGCTGAACGTGTGGGCGTCGAGGGACCGGGGTCACCTGCGGTGGCGGGAGCTACCCCGGCCACCGGGACGGGTGGAACGGTTTCGTGGGGCGGCGCAGCGTGGGGGGAGTCGTCTGGTCGGGTGTGCTCGACGGTGTCGAGTGCCTGCCTGGCGTCGTGGTGTTCGGCGTGCGCGTGTGCCTGTTCCTCGACGGTGGTGGCGAGTGTCGCGGCGGCGTCGCGCATCGCGGCGTCGAGGCGGTTCTCCTGTGTCTGTGGGGTTTCGTGGGCGAGGCGGCGGAGCGTTTCCAGTTCTTCGGTCTGCCGCCGGGCGGCTTGGTGGAGGGCGTTTTCGCGGGCTTCGGCTTCGGCGATCTGACGGCGGAGCCGGCCGATTTCGAGGTCCGGGTCGAGGTGGGTGTCGGGTGGGGCGGCGTTGCGGGCGAAGACGAGGGCGCCGCCGTCGCGGATGTTCATCCGGGTGGGCTGTGGTAGCTGTTGGCGGGCGAGGCGGTCGTTCAGGTGCGGGAAGATGCCGTCCAACGTCAGGTGGGGCGGCTGGCCGGGTATCCCCTCGTCGACGAGGTCAACGAGGTTGCGGGTGAACTGGGTCAGCGGCACGGGCCCGTCGCCGTAGCGGGCGGCGCTGGTGGCTTCGCTCGCGGTAAGGGTGTAGGCGCCGCGTACCCGGGTGAGCCCGGCGAGGTACGCGGCCTGGTCGGGGTCGCCTTGGCGGTTCTCGGTGGCGATCCCGGAGAAGCAGCAGTCCAGCACGACGACTTTCACCCGCGCCTGGCTGTAGCCCAGGGTCCGGCGCAGCGTGCTCATCAGCAGGCTGGACAGTTCGCGTTCCGTCGGGTCGGCCGCGGTGTCGACCAGACCCATGCACAGGTCCTCGTCCAGCGTCGGCTGGCCGTGGCCGACGTAGTAGAAGAACACGACGTCGGTGGTATCCCGGACCAGCCGCAGCGGTGTCGTCAGTTCCGCGGTGCCGCGCAGGTCGGGGAACGTCGCTACCCGGTCGGCAGGCCAGCCGCACAACGGCCCGGTCAGCAACCGCTTCATCGCGCGCAGGCTGTTGAGCGCGGCCGGCATCGCGGGCAGGTGCGTGTAGGTCGAGGTGCCGAGCAGGACCGCCTGTGACCGCGCGAAGTCTGGGGGCGGGTCAGGCCGTTCCATCCACCATCTTCTCCAGCAACGGCATCAGATCCGCGACATTGCTGGCGTCGAGCTCGACTTCCCGGTCCGCGCCCGTGCCTTTCACCCGGATCCGGATCGTGGACCGGCGGTTCTCGAGCCACGTCTGGACCGTCTGCAGCGCGGCGATCCCGATCCCGCCGGTGCCGAACGCCACGCTCAGCAGCTCCCAGCCGGCGCCCTGCTCACCCGGGCCGGGGACAGCGGGAACGACGTCCACCGCCACCCCGTCAACCCGCCGCAGCCAGGTGAGCAGCGAACGCACGTCCGCCGCGCTTCCCGCCACAATGTCGATCCTGGTGGTCATAGCCTTGTCCCCGTCATGCCGTCCCCCGGTCCGGCCCGGGCCGGATTCCTCGCCGTTCCCGGTCCGCAGCCGTCATACCAGCATCCGGCTACGGCGCACCTTTGTGTCAGGAAATAGCCCATCCGTGAAGGAACCTATATGGCCGGCCGCACGGACAGGGCGGCAACGCGGCGTGTCCTCTGATAGTCCGGTCAACGGGGCGACCTTCCCGATGGCGGCCAGCGTGGTCCAGGAGAGCCCGGGGCAGGTGGGTGCGGCCTGCATGTAGAGGTTCAGATACTCGGGTGGTATGTCGTCGAACGCGGTCTGGCTGGGGCTGCCGCCGCTGCCGCAGCCGAGGAACCAGCCGACGACGGGCAGGCACAGGAGCCGTTCGGCCATCTGGGCGGCGGCGGCGCCCATCATGACGATGAGCAGGACGACGGCGGCGACGGCCCCGGCGATGTACTTGGTCGTGGCCGCTCACCCCCGGTACTTCTCAGGTGGCATCGGCGCGGGAGGCCGCAGCCCCGGCCCTGCCGGGCCGTCGCCAGGCCGGTCGGACACGGGCGAGGGCGCCGGCAGCCGGGGCCAGGCACGGGGCAGCTGGTCGAGGGCGAGCCGGCCGGCACGGGTCTGGGTCAGGGGCAGCCAGCGGGCAAGGGCGGGGTCGAGCTGGCTCTCGGGTGGGGCGAGGGTGGCGGCGGTGGTCGCGACGGGGACCGTGTCGGGCTGGTCGAGCCCGGCCACGGCGGCGGCCAGGGCGCGGCGGGCGCTGGTCTCCCGACCGGCGGTGGGGAACCAGAACAAGACCGGGGTGGCGATGCCGGTGGCGGCGGCGAGCCGCCCGTAGTTGTCGATCTTCAGGGCGAGGCGGGGGTAGGGCTCGGTGGCCCAGTCGAGTTCGAAGAACCATTCGACGTCGCCGCGGCTGCTGGTCCAGCGTCCGTAGCCGTCGGGGCGGACGATGTCCCCGAACGCGCGCCGGGCGCGGGCTTCTGACCACCAGGCGGCCAGCGTGCCCTGGGGATTCGGCCGGCGGGCGTGGACGATGAGGTGGGTGAAGAAGCCGTTGACGGCGACGCGGTGCGCGAGCTGGTGCCAGTAGGCGACACCGAGCGCGCGGTCGTGGCGGTAGCCGGTCTCCTTGAAGTCGATGCCGTCTTCGGCGGCGAGCACCGCGGCACCGGCGATATCGCACACGTAGTGCGCCGGCGGCATCCCCGCGCCGAGGGGGGACAGGGGTTGGAAGCGGTCGACGACGCGCCAGCGGTAGAGCTGAAGGAGCCGTTCGTTGGCGGATCGGCGGGTGGGCCAGCCGACCTGGACGATCTGGTGGGTGGTCAGGACCCGGTGCTCGTGCAGCAGCCGGGCGATCCACCGGTCTCGCGGAGTGAGGTGGTGGGTGAGGTTCGCGAGGTGTTCGGCGTCGGCGACGACGCGGGCGGAGGGACGCACGGGAGCGCGCAGAGCGCGTTGCGGCAGCGGCTTGCCCATCAACAGTCCTTCGGGTCGGTAGGGGGCAGGGGGCAGGTCAGGCGACGCGGCGCGGATCGGACGCGCGGCGCGGACCCGGCGCGGCGGGAGCCGGCGGGGCGGGTGCGGTGGCGCGGCGGCGCAGGGTCCGGCGGATCTGGGCGGCGCGGCCGGGAACCGGGGCGGGGAGCTTCTCCGTGACGATCGTGAAGGCGGGGGCTTCTTCGCCGGCGACGACGAGGCGGGCGGCGGCGTGGAAGACGCCGAGGTTGGCCAGGTCGTGCTCGGCGAGCCGGGGTTCGGTGTGGCGGGCGAGCCGCTTCGCGTCCGCCGGGCTCATCGTGAAATAGATCTTGCTGCGGGCGTTCGCGCCGATGCTCTCTTCCAGATGCCGGGGCAGCTGGGTGAGGTTCTGGTGGGCGAGGGTGATGCCGAGCCGGTAGCCGCGGGCGGCGGCTAGCATGTCCTCCAGCGCGTACGGCAACGTCAAGAAGTTGTGCGCCTCGTCCAAGTACAGGCTCGCGTCGGGCCGTTTGCCTTGGGGCAGGCGGGCGCGGCGCGTGGTGGCCTGCCAGACCGCGGACACGACGATCGAGCCCATCAGCGCGGCGGTTTCGACGCCGAGGGCGTCCTGGGCGATGCGGACCAGGCAGACCCCGCCGTCGTTGAGGACCGCGTCCATGTCGACGGTGGACGGTCCGGCGGCGATCGCGGCCCGCACGAACGGCCGCAGCAGGAACCCGCGCAGCTTGTTCATCAGGGGGGCGACGGCGTTCGCCCGTGCTCCGTCGGAGATGGACTCGTACCAGGTCCAGAAGCCGCGCAGGATGTCGTCGTCGATCTCACCGAGCGCCCGGTGCCGGTAGGCGGTGTCACCGAGGAGCTTGGGGAGGTCGGTCAGGATGGGGACGCCGGGTTGGGCGGCGAGGGTGAGCAGCCCGGCGCGGAAGATGTCCTCGGTGCGCGGCCCCCACGAGTCGGCGTACACCCGGGAGAAGATCGACACCAAGTTATCGACCGCGCGGCCCCGATCCGGCTGGTCCAGCGGGTTCAGGCACGGTGGTCGGCTGGACGATTCGGCGTCGAAGAGCACCAGCCGGTCTACGGCGTCGAGCGGGAACCGGGCCAGGATGTCGATGATCTGATCGCCCTTCGGATCGACGTTCACGACACCCCGGCGGGCGGCGACGTCGTCCAACGTCATGCGGGCGAGCAGTTCGGACTTGCCGGCACCGGTCGCGCCGAGGACGTGCAGGTGGTGACGGGCGTCGGTAACACGCAGGCCGACCGGACGGGTGTGCCCCGAATCGGAGCGGCCGAGGGGCCGGACGTCCGGCCCGTGGCCGGCGACGCCGGGCGGCGGGGCGACCGCCTTCGCCCCGGCGCGTTGCAGGCCGGGAATCGCGTCGTCCACCGGGAGGTGGGCCAGCGCGCCGACCTCGGCGACCGACAGCAGGTCACCGCGGCCGAACTGGCGGGCGGCGAGAACGGGCAGCGGCCGACGCAGCCGCACGCGGCGGTAGTAGTTGTGCTCACCGTAGGCGGCGAACGCCGAGGCGATCGCGTGCGCCCGGCCGCGCAGTTGCCCGCCGACCCGGGCGACGGCGTCCTCGTCGCCGTGCTCGTCGAGGACCGCAACGATGGCGTAGCGGATGCGGACCTCGAACTGGGCGCCGCGGCCTTTGGTGACGATGGCCCGGTCTTCCGCCGACTGGGCCAGCGACGTCTGGTGGTCGACCTTCGGGGTCGCCGGCCGGCTGCGCAGGGTCCGGCTGGTGCGGGGGGTGAGTAGGTCCAGCAGGCCGCCCACCAGGTGCGCCGAGCCGCCGGCCCGCAGTCGGCGGGCGGCCCGGCGGGCTCTGGCGACGCGGCGGCCGGTGACCGGCCGGGCCAGGATCTGCACGACCGCGCGCTGGGTGCGGGCC
>NZ_CAUVXL010000170.1:0-32545 GCF_963555915.1 Protofrankia sp. Cas4 | reverse complement strand
GGTTCGGGGTTCAAGTCCCTGGCGGTGCACCCATCCTGACCTGGTGTTCTCGGTCGGATCACTATCAAAACAAGGTCTTTCTTAGGGTGACGTGACCTCACTGTACCCACGCCGCGTGGTCTGTTCTTCGGTCTGCCGGTGGCGCCTGCTATCCGAGAACGTACGACTCGTCGCCGAAATCGGCCACGATCTTCAACGTGCCGCCCAGCGCTTGGACGTACGCGGCAAGGGTGTCAACCTCGCTGCGTTCCAACTGGCCCTTCTCGATGCGGGACACGCGGGCCTGTGTCACTCCCATCGCCTTGGCTACCTCAACTTGAGTCGCATGCTGACGTCGACGCACCTCCGTGAGCCGGAATGCCCGTGCGTGGGCGATGAGGCGCTGCGCACCGGCGCTGATCTCTTCACGTTCGGCGGCGGTGAAGGCGAGCTCGTCAGTGAGATCCGCCCACGAGCGCGCTTCCGGGTCCTTCAGGTGGTCAGTCACTGGTCGTCTCCTTGCGTCTTCATCCGCTTGATGTGCTCCGCGTATGCCGCCTCTGCTAACGGAATCGCTGTGCGGTACCAGCCCCGCCAGTTGGCAGCCTTGTCTCCACCTGTCAGGATTACTGCCTGTCGCTCCGGATCGAACACGAACAGCAGCCTCACTTCGCTCGCCCCGACCGATCCGGGTCGCAGTTCCTTGAGGTTCGATAACGTTGAACCCTTGATCGTGTCCACGAGGGGTCGGCCAAGAGCCGGTCCCTCGATCTGCGGCACCTTGATGGCTTGGCTGACCAACATCAGGTTCGCCGGCTATGCCGAAGATCCGCGTGAGTTTGTTGTTGGGTACGCTAAATTGGTCAAAAATCGTACACAACGACAAACTCGCGCCGATCATAACCTGTGGAATGCTTCCGGACGGGATCCGCGCGACCTGGGTTAGGCACTGTTCCTCCCGGACCTCCCGGACCTCCCGGACCTTGAAGGCATGCACCTCGGCCGGTCAAGCGGATCTTAACTATCGTGGACGGGTGACGGGCACGACTCGGACAAGTCTTTCAAGGCCGGTGAAGTCGTCAGGGTTGATTGTGTACAGCGGAAGGTTGTTGGCAACGGCCACACAAGCGATCAGTAGGTCCGCAAGACGGCGCCGCGGTGTCCGGTTCGCGGCGAGTACGGCCGCGTACACGGGACCGTAGTGGCGTGCGGCTTCTGCGTCGAATGGTAGTGGGTCGTAGGTCGCCTCCGTTCTTTGCAGGCGTCCGATCCTGACCGCACGTTCAACAGGGTCGTTTGTGGCGTGTGGACCGGCTGTCAGTTCCGTGAGGGTGATTGAACTGATCGCGGTTTCGATCGGCAGTTCGTCGGGGTCCACGCGGGGAAGATGGACGATCACGTTCGTGTCGAGCAGCCCTCGACTGTGGCGATCAGTCACCAAACAACCCTTGGTCGACAACGGCGTCGAGGTCGGCGAAGAACCGGTCGGCGTCGAGCGGCGCCTCGTGGGCGAACATGGCGAGAACCTGGGCAACAGGGACAAAGGTCCGCCGTCGGAGCGGAACCAACTCGGCGATCGGGCTGCCGTTCCGCGTGACGACGAATGTCTCACCGTGCTCGACAGCGCGCAGGATCGCACCGGAGTCGTTTCGGAGCTCCCGTTGGGTGATCTCATGCGAGACAGGCTGCGACATGTTTATGACTCTAGGCGATAATGCTACGAGATGCTACGAGATGCTACGTCGTGCTACGGGCCATCCCATGGGCGGGTACCGACGCTCGTAACGTGGATTCCAGCGGCACGCTCGGATCCGTCCCCGTGTACCCATTGCTGTACCCAAGCCGGCGGACGTTGGTGGACGAGCACGACCACCGGCGGACGGTGAGCCCAGGTCATGCCGACACGGCGGACGTTCACCGACATCGGCGGGCCAATGCGCTAATGGCCGTCGGTGCTGACCCGGCGGATTCGCTGGTTGTTCTGGTCGGCGATGTAGAGGGTGCCGGTGTTGTCGACGGCGACCCCGGTTGGATGTGCGAGTTGGGCGTGGGTGGCTGGGCCGCCGTCCCCGGAATACCCGGGGGAGCCGGTGCCGGTGCCGGCGACGGTGGTGATTGTTCCGTCGGTGCCGATCCGGCGCACGCAGTTGTTGTACTGGTCGGCGATGTAGAGGGTGCCGGTGCTGTCGATGGCCACCCCGGTCGGATTCGCGAGTTGGGCGTGGATCGCTGGGCCGCCGTCCCCGGAATACCCGTAGGCGCCGGTACCGGCGACGGTGGTAATTGTTCCGTCGGTGCCGATCCGGCGTACCCGGTTGCTATTCCCATCTGCAATGTAGAGGGTGCCGGTGCTGTCGACTGCCACCCCGGTTGGATGTGCGAGTTGGGCGTGGGTGGCTGGGCCGCCGTCCCCGGAATACCCGGGGGAGCCGGTGCCGGTGCCGGCGACGGTGGTGATTGTTCCGTCGGTGCTGACCCAGCGGATTCGCTGGTTGTTCTGGTCGGCGATGTAGAGGGTGCCGGCGTTGTCGACGGCGACCCCGGATGGATATGTGAGTTGGGCGTGGATGGCTGGGCCGCCGTCCCCGGAATACCCGAAAGTCCCGGTGCCGGCCACGGTGGTGATTGTGCCGTCGGTGCCGACTTTGCGTATCCGGCTGAACTGGTCGGCGATGTAGAGGGTGCCGGTGTTGTCGACTGCCACCCCGGTGGGGTGCGCGAGTTGGGCGTGGGTGGCTGGTCCACCGTCCCCGGAATACCCGAAGGTCCCGGTGCCGGCGACTGTGGTGATTCTTCCGTCGGTGCCGATCCGGCGCACGCAGTTGCTGTTCTGGTCGGCGATGTAGAGGGTGCCGGTGTTGTCGACTGCTACCCCGCTCGGATGCGTGAGTTGGGCGTGTGCAGCCGGCCCGCCGTCTCCGGCGAACCCGTAGGTGCCGGTGCCGGCGACGGTGGTGACTTTTCCGTCAGTGCCGATCCGGCGGATTCGCTGGTTGTTCTGGTCGGCGATGTAGAGGGTGCCGGTGTTGTCGACTGCGACCCCGGTCGGATATGCGAGTTGGGCGTCGGTGGCTGGCCCGCCGTCCCCGGAAAACCCGTAGGTGCCGGTACCGGTGATAGTGCTGATTGTTCCGTTGGTGCCGACCTGGCGCACCCGCTGGTTGTTCCGGTCGGTGATGTAGAGGGTGCCGGTGCTGTCGACTGCCACCCCGGTCGGATATGCGAGTTGGGCGTCGGTGGCCGGCCCGCTGTCCCCGGCGAAGCCGTAGGTGCCGGTGCTGGCCACGGTGGTGATTGTTCCGTTGGTGCTGATCCGGCGTATCCGCTGGTTGTTCTGGTCGGCGATGTAGAGGGTGCCGGTGCTGTCGACTGCCACCCCGGTCGGATTCGCGAGTTCCGCGTGGGTGGCTGGACCGCCGTCCCCGGAATACCCGTAGGTGCCGGTACCGGCGATAGTGCTGATTGTTCCGTCGGTGCCGACCCGGCGCACCCGATGGTTGTCCGAGTCGGCGATGTAGAGGGTGCCGGTGCTGTCGACCGCCACCCCGGACGGACCCGCGAGTTGGGCGTGGGTGGCTCGCCCGCCGTCCCCGCCGTCCCCGCCGTCCCCGCCGTCCCCGCCGTCCCCGCCGTCCCCGCCGTCCCCATGGGTGCCGGTGCCGGCCACGGTGGTGATTGTTCCGTTGGTGCCGATCCGGCGTATCCGCTGGTTGTTCTGGTCGGCGATGTAGAGGGTGCCGGTGCTGTCGACTGCCACCGCGGTCGGATACGTGAGTTGGGCGTGGGCAGCCGGCCCGCCGTCGCCGGTGAATCCGGGGGTGCCGGTGCCGGCCACCGTGGTGATTGTTCCGTTGGTGTCGACTCGGCGTACCCGGTTGCTGTCCGGATCGGCGATGTAGAGGGTGCCGGTGCTGTCGACCGCCACCCCGGACGGACCCGCGAGTTGGGCGTGGGCGGCTGACCCGCCGTCACCCGTGAACAATTCGGCACCGGCCACCGTAACGATCATCGGAGAGCTGGATCCGCTCGATCCGCTCGATCTGCTCGATCTGCTTGGCGTAACGACGATCGTCACGACGACAAGAAGCACTGTCAGAGCTGTCAGAAGGACACCGACACCGATAAGCAGGGGCTTGCGACTGCGGTGTGCGATGGCGACGGCTCCTGCTGGGGAGTCCGCGTCGCGGTCGCGGGACACGGTAATCTTGGAGAGCTCCGCGTCGCTGCCGGCTGAGCGAGACTGGTTCTCGTCGTGACCGAGGCCTCCCGGGGCCGCCGGACCGGGTTGACCGGATGGCGCCTTCGGCCGATCTCCAACACCATCTCGGGGGAGCGGGCCGACAGCATCCTCACATCGAGGCGTCGGCTGGTTCGGCTGGTTCGGCTGGATTGGTGCGGACGCCACGCGGGTGGCTGCCTCCCGGATCGCCTCGTCCACCCGCAGGATCAGGCCGCTGCGTGTGAGCCAGCCGGGGTCGAACACCTCCGCGGCAGCCTCGGCCAGCGCGACCGCGAATTCCTGCGCCGACGGGTAGCGCGCGTCGATGTCCTCGTCCACCGCCCGCATGACCACCCCGGCCAGCGCCGGGTGCACACCGGTCAGCGGCCCGACGCGGGGACGTGCCGGCAGCTGCTCGGTGAACAACGAGTACAGCACCAGCCCCAGGGAGTACAGATCCGTACCCGGGCCGAGCGCGGCGAAGTTGCGTTGCTCGGGTGCCATCCAGAACGGCGTCCCGGTGCTACCGAACGCGGCGGTGTGTTCCAGCAGTTTCGCGATCCCGAAGTCGACAATCTTCAGGGTGCCGTCGTCCGCGAGGAGAAGGTTCGCCGGCTTGATGTCGCGGTGCAGCAGCTGCCTGCCGTGCACATAGGCCAACGCGTCCGCGGCGGCCAGGCCGATCCCGCACACCGTCTCCGGTGAGAGGCTGCGGCTGACGGTGTCCAGCGACTTACCGGCGACGAACTCCATGAACAACAGGAAGAGGTCATCGACATCGACCGCGTCGAAGACGTTGACCAGGTGCGGGTGATTCAGCTGGGCCAGGATCTTCGCTTCGTCACCGGCGAGTCGAAGCCCGTCCGTACCCTTCACCAGTACCGCTTTGACCGCGACCAGCCGATCCAACCGACGGTCCAACGCCTGGAAGACATCGCCGAAACCGCCATCGCCGAGCCGGCCGCGCAGTTCATAGCGGTCGGGTAAGGCCCGTTCCACACGGTCACGGTCTACCGGCACAACCCTGCTGCTCCCAATGGCGACCGCCGAGGACTCCCGAAGGTACGGGTCGTCATCTTTCCCCCGGATGGGGTAATCGTAGCCAATCGGCCTTTGTCTACGGCGGACGACCTGCCCGGCGCTCTGGGCGTGTCGGATGGACCTCCTCCGCCCTGCAGGCCACTTTCTGGATCATTGCACGTATCGACCAACATCCATGGAGCGGTGGATGGTGATGTCGCCGTAGGCGGTACGGGCGCGTACCTCGACCGCCTCCTCGCCTGGTTCGGGACGGTCGGCGGCGTCCAGGTCGTTCTGCACGTTGCCGTAGCTCGTATTGAGGTCCAGCCAGGCGGCGACTCCGTCGAGGATTCCGATGTCGACCGTGCCGTAGGCGGTTTGGGTGAGAATGGCACCCCGTGCCACCTCGCCGATGCGGACGTCGCCGTTGGCGGTTTTGGCCGTAACCGTCGCGTGCGCCTGGTTGACAACGATGTCGCCGTTGGCCGCGCTCACCCGGAGGTCGCTGGCGACCTCGCCGATCCACGTGTCTCCGTTGGAGTTTTTGATCACAGCTGTGCTGTCGATGCTGCCGATCCGCACGCTGCCGGAGCCCGTGGTGATGTCGGTGTGGCCGACCGCCCGGCCCACGCCGACATCACCACTGCCGGTCCTGAGCTCCACCGCGCCTGCCTGATCGACGTGGATGTCGCCGATGCCGGTCTTGTAGCGGCATTCGCCGAGGCGACCGGTGCAGTGCAACGTCGCTACCCCTGCCGCAGCTCGCACATGGGAGCCCGCCGGCAGGTCGATCTGCACATCGATCGACTCGCCGCCTCCGCGAAAGGCGTGCTGCCGCCATCCCCTCGGCGCTTTGATCAGCAGCATGCCGTTGGCGTACTCGACGCGAGTCTGCTCGGCGGCGGCCACATCGGACTTCTTGGCACCGTCGCTCGGGCGCACCTCGACGACGGTGTCGGTGCGGTCACTCGCCACGATCCGGATGTCACCGACGGCAAGCTCCACGGTGACGGAGATGGGTTCGGGAGCGTCGAAAGTAGGCATGGCAGTCCTCCTGATGGGTTGGTGAGCACCCGGCGACTAAGGGTCGTGGCGCGGCGCGGTTCGGTTCGGTTAGCGCGCCCAGCCCGTGTAGCGCGCAGCGCCCCGCGGGGCGCGTCGTTCGTCTCGACGGTTGGGGTCGGTTCGTTCCAACGCGGCGGCAGCCGCGCGCACGAGCCAGGCGTTGACCGACAGCCCTTCGCCGCCCGCGGCCTGCTCGATCCGAGCCTTGAGGTGATCAGCCATGCGCAGGTTGATCCGCGAGATCCCGCCCTCGTCGCCCTCGACGGAAGCCGGCGGCGCGACGCCCGTCACCGGCCGGCCGGTCGGCGTCGTGTCACCGTCACCCGGCAGGTCGTCGACGGACGGGTCGACCGGCGGTGGTGTCACCACGAACTCGAGGTCGCCTCCGCGCAGGCGCAGCTCGACCGAACCCGGCGCGAGCTCGCAGGTGATCTCCTCCGCCGCGACCGCCAGCGCGTCCTGCAACGTGAGTCGGATAGCCGCGTCCAGGGGTGCCACAAGGCGTTCAGCAAGCGCACGAGCGTCATCACCCCCGGCCTCGGCGGCGACCGCAAGCTGGCCTTGGATGTTCTCGACGTACAGCCGGAGGTCCATGGCGCCACTATGGCATCAAGTCCGGTGCCATATCAAGGGCAACATGAGCCAGGGTGGCCCTACACCGCCTCTTGCTCAGTGTCAGTTGGAGCTGACCGTGAGTAGCCGTCGAGGTGCCTGGCGATCGTGGACGTCAGCCGTCCGGGTCTCCCTGGATCATTGCCCAGAACTCGGTGTCTTCCTCGAAGGAAACGATCTCGACCTGGTCGGGAGCCGTCAGGTACCCGTAAACGAGGATCGGTCCGAACTCCCTGCTAGGAGCGAGGAAGACTTTGCGGACTACGTCGCCGGCCTCGGGTAAAAGGGTGTCCCAGTCCCGTTCGAACTGGATACGGGCCGCGAGGACGGGGCCGGTCATGAACTCCTCGTAGTTCGGACCGCTGTAGGTCAAGCTCCGTGCCAGCGGGTAGGCGGCTCGTGCCGCCTCAAGGAACGAGCGGCCGTATGTGACCGTGAGGCGTGTCACCGGGCTGGACGGCCCTGGCGCGCGTAGTCGTCGGCGATCTTGCGGGCGCGGGCCTGTATTCGGGGGCTGGTGCGCTGGTCGCCGGGGGCGAGGTAAGCGGTGGCATAAGGGATGTCCTCGCCTTCGTCGACGATCCGCCAGCCGGGTTCCTCGCCGGAGAGGTCGGTGGCCTCACGGGCGGTGCGTCCGTAGAGCACGGCGACGGCGTCCTTGACGGCGGTCAGTTCGGTGTCGGAGAACCGGGACCGGTCCGCGGGGCGTAGTGGGCGCAGACGGTGCTGTTCGCGGCCGAGTACGGTCTCGGTCGCCATCTCCGCCGCGCCGGAGGCGACCAGCCGGTCCCGGATCGGCCGGAGCGGGCGAGGTGCGGGACCGTGGGGCAGCTTCTGGTACCGCACTCCGGTGATGGGGCGGCCAGTCTGGCGGACGTGCGCGAACTCCGCGAAGAAGAGCACCTTGTTGACCTTTGCGATGCCTCCGAAGCGGTCGCCGGAGAGTTCCTCGGCGACCAGGAGGAGCAGTTCGGCGAACTTGTCCTCGTCAGGCTCGGTTGGGATGTCCTCGGCGGCCAGGCTCGCTGCGATGATCCGTTCGTACTCGTCCACCACACGTGCTCCCTGATCAGACCGCTGGTTACGGTCGCCCCGGGGCAACCTTCATCCAGCTTGCTCCATCGAACAGATGTTCACAACTCGGGTGTGGGGTCGTTGCTCTCCGCGCCCAAAATTGGATGATCCTGGATGGGTTGTTGCCTGTGGCTGCTCCAAATGGGATGGGTCGTGGCCAAGGGCCCGAACCCGCGCTGCGGGCGCCGCGATTTCTACCATCGTGCGGTATCCGATCGCGACCTGTGTCGAGGGTTCGGTGGGCGGTTCGAGGCCAGATCCAGTTCCTTCGACCGACTTGCCGCGACAGCGGATCGGTCCGATTATCTAACTAATTGTCCTACCCGTCACATGGCGTCACTTCCGGGTGGAGAGCCTGCCTGATTCGGACGTACGCGGCTGACAGATCTGGAGCCAAATGGTCGGCAAATCTGGAGGTCGACCTGTGGCAGATCTGGAACTGGAAAGCTGGCAGATCTGGTGGAAGGTCGAGGCGAGAGCGCCGGCGGCGCATCTGTGCGGTCTGTTCGACCGGTCGCCGTCGATGCCCGGTGTGACCGCTAATGAGCTGACTGTTCTAGACTGATCGTTCGCGGTCGTCGACGATGGTTGCCTGGTCGGACGTGGGGGCGGGTGGGTGGTTCCGTTGGATCCGTTGGTGCCGTCGGATCCGGTACGCGTCGGCCCGTATCGGATCCATGCCCGGCTGGGGTCCGGTGGCATGGGCCGGGTGTACCTGGGGACGTCGGCCGCGGCTGAGAAGGTGGCCGTCAAGGTCATCAAGTCGGAACTGGTCGCGGATGCGGGGGTTCGGGCGCGGTTCGCCGCCGAGGTCGAGAACCTCAGGATGGTCTACGGGTCGCGGGTCGCCCGGTTCGAGGGCGCCGGCCTGGACGACGAGCCGTCCTGGTGCGCGGTCGAGTACGTCCCCGGTCAGACCCTGCGCCAGTACGTGGACCTGCGGGGGCCGCTGGAGCCGCCGCTCGCGGCGATCCTCGGCGCGGCGCTCGTCGAGGGGTTGGCGAAGATCCACGAGGTCGGGTTGCTGCACCGCGATCTCAAGCCGCAGAACATCCTGCTCGGCCCGGACGGCCCGAAGGTGATCGATTTCGGGCTGGCGCTGCTGGCGGACCGGAGCAGGGAGCTCACCGAACCGGGCGCGGTCGTCGGGACGGTGGCGTACATGTCACCTGAACAGGCCCGGGGCGAAAGAGACCTGACACCCGCGGCGGATGTCTACGCGCTGGGCGCCACCCTGGTTGCGGCCGCGACCGGACACCCTCCGTACCGAGGTATGGGTGGGCCGGCGTTGCTGTGGCATATCGGTGACCCGAACCATCATCCGGATCTCAGCGCCGTGCCGGCCGCACTGGCGTCGGTGCTCGGCGCGATGGTGGCCTTCGAGGCGTCCGCGCGGCCGTCGCTCGACACGGTGCTTGAGCGGCTGTTGGCCGTGGCGACGGCCGGCCGGCGGACGGAGTCGGGGATGCGTCGCCGTCTCGTGGAACGCACCCACGGTTCGGCGGTCGATGGGCAAGTGATCATGCCGCCGGATGTGGATGATCCGGTGGCCGACCCGGTGGCAGACCCGGTGGCAGACCCGGAGATGACGCGCGATGCCGGGCCACCGCACGTTGTGCCATCACCGGGGCCTGGGATGGGGTCTCGGATGGGGCCTCGGGCGGGGCCGGCGACATCGCAGGCGCGGGCGTCGGTCAGTGTGGAGTGGCTGGTGGCGCGCTTGCGCGCCGAGTACGCCGGTGATGCGGCCTTCTGAATCAGTTCTGAATCAGGGGCGGCCGGCCGTGAGGCTGGGGGCCGTGATGCCGGGAACCATGGGGTCGAGGGACGGGGAAGGGCAGGCGGTGGTGACAGCCGGGTCGCGCGGGTCGTACGCGCCGGGAGCGCGGGTCCTCGTGCGCGACGAGGAGTGGCTGGTGCGCAGCGCTGTCCAGACGGCGCATGACGGCTGCATGATCAAAGTAGTGGGGGCGTCGGAGTTCGTCCAGGACTGCGAGGCGACGTTCTTCGACCGGCTCGAACCGGTCGAGGTGCTGCGCCCGGAGAACACCGTCCTGGTCGCCGATGACACGCCACGGTTCCGCCGCAGCCGGCTGTACCTGGAGGCGCTGCTGCGCCGCACGCCGTTGCCGCGCGGTGAGCGCGGGTTGGCGTTGGCGGATTCGTTCCTGCTCGACCCGAAGACCTACCAGCAGCGCCCGGCCGAGCGTGCGCTCTCGGGCCTGCGCCCGCGGCTTCTGATCGCGGATGTGGTGGGTCTGGGCAAGACCCTGGAGATCGGGCTGATCCTGGCCGAGCTGGCCCGCCGCGGCCGGGGGGACCGCATCCTGGTGGTGACTCCCCAGCAGGTGCTCGAACAGTTCCAGCACGAGCTGTGGACGCGTTTCTCCCTGCCGCTGGTCCGGTTGGACTCGGTGGGTATCGAGCGGATCCAGCGGGAGATCCCGGCCGGACGTAACCCGTTCACCTACTTCAAGCGGGTCATCGTCTCGGTGGACACGGTGAAGAACGTCGGCATGTACGGCCACCACCTGGAGAACATCGTCTGGGATGCGGTCGTGATCGACGAGTCGCACAACCTGATCGGTTCGGCGAGCCTGCGTAACCGGCTGGCGCGGCTGCTCGCCTCCCGTACCGACGCGCTCCTGCTGGCCAGCGCCACCCCGCACAATGGCGACAAGAAGTCTTTCGGTGAGTTGATCAGGCTGCTCGACCCGGCCGCGATCGCCGATGTCGAGCACTATTCGGATGCGGACATCAGCCACCTCTACGTCCGCCGGACGAAGATCGACAAGGAGGTCCGGGACGAGATCAGCGGCGACTGGGCCGACCGGGGCCCGTCCGTGCCGCTGCGGTGCCCGGCGACACCCGCCGAAGAGAAGATCTTCGCCGAGTTCGTGCGGGTCTGGCTGCCGCCCGGCGACGCGGGCACGGCTGATCCGGTGGTGCGTCCGCAGGTGGCGAGCATCGTGAGCAGGGAACGGCGGCTGTTTCCCTACACCCTGCTCAAGGCGTTCCTGTCGTCCCATCACGCGCTGGCGCAGACCGTCGACACGCGGCTGGGCTCGGCGGGCTGCACCGATCCGGCCGAGCGGGCCGCGCTCGAGCGGCTGCGTACGCTGGCGGCGGCCATGACCGACACCGACTCCGCCAAGCTGTCGGCCCTGCTGCGCGAGCTGCGCGGGATCGGTGTCGGCCCGGGGAGCGATGTCCGGGTCGTGGTCTTCTCCGAGCGGATTCCGACGGTGAAGTGGCTGGCCGAGGTGGTACCGGCGGCGCTGGGCTTCACCGGGCGGGCGGCCCGGGACGCAGTGGCGATCATGCATGGCGGTCTGACCGACACCGAACAACAGAAGATCGTCGAGGAGTTCTCCCAAGGGGACATCCCGGTCCGGATGCTGTTCACCGGCGACGTGGCGTCCGAGGGCGTCAACCTGCACCGGGCGTGTCACCAGCTGGTGCACTACGACCTGCCGTGGAGCCTGATCCGCATCGAGCAGCGCAACGGCCGGATCGATCGTTACGGCCAGCGGCTCCAGCCGCAGTTCCGGGCGTTGATCCTCACCTCGGCGGTGGACGGAGCCAAGGACGACACCACGGTCGCCGAGAAGGTGCTGGCCCGGGAGGCCGAGGCACACCGCAGCCTCGGCAGCGCCGGGGCGGTCACCGGGGAGTATCTCGCCGATCGGGAGGAACGCCGGCTCGTCCAGGACCTGCTCGCCGGGCGCACCGTCGAGGAGTCCCTGTCCCTGGACGTCGGCCCCGAACGCGATGTGCTGGCCGACCTGCTCGCCGGTGTCGGTGCGACCTCGGTCGCGGCGCAACCGCGGCGGGCGACGCTACCGACCGTGTTCGCCTCGACCGAGCAGTTCGTCCAGGAGGCGTTGCGGGAGGTCTTCGGCTCGCCGGAGGATGCTCTCGCGCTCCGCCGCGAGGACGGGCTGATCGCCTTTGACGCCCCGCCCGATCTCGAACGCCGGATGTCGGACCTGCCCCGCTCCTACCTGGCCGACCAGCGCGTGGACGGGCGGCTGCGGCTGAAGCTGACCTTCGACCGGGAGCTCGCCGGGCGCGCGCTGGACGAGGCCCGTCGGAGCCGCAGGAGCAGCTGGCCTGCCATCGCCTACGTCAGTGACATCCACCCGGTCGTCGACTGGCTGATCGACAAGGTGCTCGTCCGGCTCGGCCGGCAACAGGCACCCGTCCTGCTCGCCGACGTTGCCGGCCCGGTGTTCTGCATCCAGGGCATCTACTGCAACCGGATGGGTCAGCCGACCGTGGTCGAATGGATGGCGGTGCGTGGCCTGCCCGACATGCCGGATGTCGGGCCCCTGGCCGAGGTGCTGGCACGGGCCGGGGTGAACGCGGCGATGACCAATCCCGCCTCCGGGGTCGATCTCGGACGGTTGCAGGGGCTTGTCCCGGCCGCCGTCGACGCTGCCCGCAGGCATCTGGCGGCGCGGCGCGACGCCTGGGACGCCACGACCGCCGAACCGTTGCGTGTCCACCGGACCCGCCTGGAGCACTGGCGGCAGCAGAGCCTGCTGCCCGAGACCGCCGCCGCGTCCCAGCGGGCCAGCAGAATGCGCCGGGTGGACGACACCATGCGCGAACAGAACGATCTTGTTGCGCGGCTGGAGACCACCGGCGAGCCGTTGCTGCGCCTGCTCGCGGTCCTGGAGAGTGCCGCGTGAGCTTCGAGTCGCTGACCAACCGGGGCGAATACCTCTCCGCCTACTACCTGGGGGAGCTTCTCCCCGGTGTGCTGAAAAAGGAGTATTTGCCCCGCTGGACGGAGGCGGAGAAGCAGACCGACGCGCGCACCCCGCGGGCCGGCATCCGGGCGTTGCGCCGGACCTATTTCGATCTCAAGGCCGAGATCGTCGAACTCATGGCCGATGACGAGGCCGGCGCCGACGCTGAACAGGACAAGCTTCAGGCCAAACTGCACGAGTTGCATGACGAGGTCCTGCGCGCGCTGGCCTTCTCGCCGCGACCGGCGGAGCGCAGCGTCATCCGGGCCGGGACGGAGCATGTCGTCGCGGTCGCCCACGCCGAGGGCGGGGTGGTGGCGATCGAGTGCGGCTGGGCGACGGACACCGACGCGGCGACCGAACCCGACGGTGCCGGCAGGCTGGCGAACCCGGTGGATGTCGACCCGCGGACCCGGATCGAGCACGGCATGGCGCTCGCCGGCCACCTGTTCGCCCTCGACGACGATCCGCCACGCTATGTGCTCATCCTCACCGGCGGTGTGGTGACGCTCGCCGACCGGTTGACCTGGGGGGAGGGCCGCTACCTGGCGGTCAGCCTCGATGTCGCGTTCGGGCGCAACGACACCCGGCCCGGCGGCGAACTCGACATGATCGCCGCACTGTTCGGTGCGGACTCGCTGTGCCCGCCGCAGGAGGGTGGCGCCGAGCGCCTCGCCGAGCTGCGGGAGGGGTCCCGGCGGCAGGCGGTCGGCGTCTCCGCGGAGCTGCGGGAGGGGCTGCGGCTGTCCGTCGAACTGATCGCCAACGAGGTGCTCGACCGCATCCGGGCGGCCGGCGCCCGTCCCGAGCAGATCATGGAACCCGACGAGCTGGGACGTGAACTCGCCCGGGAGGCGCTGCGCTACCTCTACCGGATCCTGTTCCTGCTCTACGCCGAGGCCCGTCCGGAACTCGGCGTGCTGCCGGTGGACCATCCCGAGTACGCCGAGGGGTACAGCCTCGCCCGGCTCGGCGATCTCGTCTCCCGCAAGCTGATCGGCGAGTCGGCGGGTGGCGGCTTTCACCTGTACGAGTCGCTGGACCTGCTGTTCCGGATGGTCAACGAGGGGCACCGCCCCCGTGCCGCCCAGCCTGAGGCTGCCTCGGACAGGCAGACCGACAGCGACGAGGCCGAGCGCAGCGAGGGTGAGGGCATCCGGTTCGAGCCGTTGCGGTCGGAGCTGTTCCTGCCCGGGGCGATCAAACTGATCGGTCGCGGCGCCGTGCCCCACCCGGGGGACGACGACGGGGACGGGTCCGACGCACGGACGATCGACACCCGGCTGCGCAACAGCTGCCTGTACGAGGTGCTGCGGCTGCTGATGCTCACCCGCGGTAAGAAGAAGGAACGCGGCGGGTTCATCTCCTACGCCCAGCTCGGCATCAACCAGCTCGGCGCGGTCTACGAGGGGTTGATGTCCTACACCGGGTTCATCGCCGCGGAGGAGCTCTACGAGGTCGCCAAGGGCGGCGACCCCTCCGACGGCAGCTGGATGATCCCGGCGTCGCGGGCCGACGACTACCCCGACGCGGTCTTCGCCCGCGCGCTCGACGACATGGGCCGCCGTACCGGGCCGCGGGTCCGCTACCCGGCGGGGTCGTTCGTGTACCGGCTCGCCGGCCGGGACCGCCAGACCAGCGCCTCCTACTACACCCCGCAGTCGCTGACCGAGGTGACCGTCCAGCTCACGCTGCGGTACCGCCTCGACCAGGATGGCACCACGACGCCCGCCCGCGAGCTGCTGGACTGGACGATCTGCGAGCCGGCGCTGGGTTCCGGCGCCTTCCTCAACGAGGCGATCAACCAGGTCGCCGCCGAGTACCTGCGGCGGCGTCAGCGGGAGCTGGGGGCGAGCCTCGACCCGGAGCGGTACGCCGTCGAGCTGCAGAAGGTCAAGGCGTACATCGCTCTGCACAACTGCTACGGCGTGGACCTCAACCGCACCGCGGTGGAACTGGCCGAGGTGTCGCTGTGGCTGAACGTGATGCACGCCGGTCTGCAGGCGCCCTGGTTCGGCCTGCACCTGCGGCGCGGCAACTCGCTCATCGGCGCCGGCCGTCGCTACTACGAGCCGGCGACACTCGCCGACAAGGCGTGGCTGACCACCGCTCCCACCGACCATCCGTTCCGTGCTGGCGACCTGCCGGACGGGGTCGTCCACCACTTTCTGCTGCCGGCTGAGGGCTGGGGTGCGGTCGCGGGGGAGAAGGAGGCGAAACAGCTCGCGCCCGAGGTGGCCAAACAGCTGGCCACCTGGCGGCGGGCGCTGCTGCGCCTACCCACGGACAAGGGGCACAACAGCCAGGTCAAGCGGTTGCAGAGGATTGCGCGCCGGGTCGAGTTCCTGTGGGGGCTGGTACGCCAGCGCCTGGAGATCTCCGAACGGGAGATCCGCCGGCACATCGACGTCTGGGGCGCCGACGACCTGCCGACGGTCACCGGGGCGGTGCCACGGGAGAAGATCCTCGCCGATCTGGAGACACCGGGCACGCCGTACTGGCGCCTGAAGATGCTGATGGACGCCTGGTGCGCGCTGTGGTTCTGGCCGCTGGATTCGGTCGGCCTGCTTGACGGCTCGGCCGCACAGTACGAGCGGGACGTCGTCATCGTCCGGCACTCCGAACAGGCGCAGCCCGCCGGGGATGCGTCGGTCGCGCCCAGCTGGGCGGAGGACTCCCTGTTCGACTTCGACTCGGACGGCCCGGAGGCGTTCGAATCATCCGAGCCTTCGGTGCCTGGGAAGTCGAAGAGCACGTCCACGGCGGGGAAGACAGCCGGGAAGGTGAAGGCGTCGGCGGTCGAACGGCTCCGGCGGCTGGTGCCGCTGCGCAGCCTGGACGACTGGCTGACCTTCGTTGAGGCGCTGGTCGGCGCCAAGGACATCGCCGCGGATTCGCTCGGCGCCCATTTCACCTCGCTCGCCGCCCTGGAGGAGTACGAAAACGGGCTGGAGGGCTGGATGGGGATGGACGGCGAGAACCGGCTGCCCGAACGCTTCCCCTGGCTCGGTGTCGTGCGGCAGATCGCCGACCGCCAGGGCTTCTTCCACTGGGAGCTGCACTTCGCCCAGGCCTTCGCGGGCGGCGGCTTCGACCTCCAGGTCGGCAACCCCCCCTGGGTCCGCCCCCGCTGGGAGGAGAACGTCGTCCTCGCCGAACGCGACCCCTGGTTCATGCTCACCGAGAAGCCCCCGGTCGAGACCGTGCGGGCGCGTAAGACAAGCCAGCTTGTGGATGCGGGTGCCTACGGTGAGTTCCTCCGCGAGCTGGCCTCCAACGTCGGTGTGGTGGCGATGCTCGGCTCGTCGGTAACGTACCCGCTCCTGGCCGGAACCCAGCCGGACCTCTACCGCGCTTTCATGTGTCGTGTGTGGGAGCATCTGAGCGCTGTTGGTACCGCCGGGCTCATCCACCGGGACACCCACTTTGGCGGTGCAAAAGAGGGCCAGCTCCGATCGGTGGCGTACCGTCACCTGCGGGTGCATGGAAGTTTCGTCAACGTGGCCAACTGGGCCTTCGCCGACGCGAGCCGGAACATCGAGTTCGGCCTGCACATATACGGTGCAACTCGCGACATCCAGTTCCAGCACGTAAGCGGTCTGTACGACGCGAACACGCTTGTCGACTCCCTTGAACACGATGGCTCGGGACCGGTGCCGGGGCGGCGATATGCCGGATCGTGGGACCGGCGGCCGCATAGAGCACGGGTGATTGATGTCGACCTTGGCCTGCTCGCGGAATGGCAACGGATCAGAGGCGAGACGAGTACGCCTGCGGAGCGCACCGCGCTCCTGCATCCGGTGACACGGCTTGAGCAAGGGGCTATCGCGGCTCTCGCCAGTTTCAAAAGGAGTCTCGGAGGGGCCTCATTTCAAATTGCTCGAGGTTTTGATGAATCAAACGCAAAGAAAGACGGTTTGATTCGCTGGCAGCAGGATTCATCGTCGGTTCTCGGTGATCTAATTATGCAGGGTCCGCATCTTGGTGTGGCAACGCCATTCTGTAAGACTCCCCGGGTGCCGTGCAACAGCAACAGCGACTGGGATGTTCTGGATCTTACGGGGCTCGCAGTAGCGGCGATACCCCGGACCAACTACGCGCGTGCCTGCGAACCTGATCGTTATGAGGCCGCCAAGCGTCAATGGGATGAAAGATCGTATACCGAATACTATCGTCTCGCCTGGCGGCGCATGATCCCATTCAATACCGAGCGTTCTCTTTTTGCGGCGCTGATTCCGCCTGGGCCGGCTCATGTGCATGCGGTTCATTCGGCAGTGCTACCCACGAATCGAGAGACGGCTCTCAATGCCGGGTTCTGGTCGGCTCTCTCGCTTGATTATCTCCTGCGCATTACGGGGCGTTCTGATCTTCAACCCGGTGAGGCATCCGCGATGCCGGCGGCGGATCCGGGGCATCCGTTGGCGTCGGCGTTGTTGCTGCGGACGCTGCGGCTCAACTGCCTGACGAACGCGTACTCGGATCTGTGGGCGGAACTGCATGACCCTGCCTGGGCAGATGGCGAAGGCTGGGTGGTCGGCTGGCCTCGCCTGGCACCACTGGCCGAGGTCGGTCCGGCCTGGGAGTGGGCGACGCCACTGCGGACCGAGTACGAGCGGCGGGCCGCGCTCGTCGAGATCGACGCCCTGGTCTCGGTGTGGCTCGGCATTGAGGCCGAGGAGCTGGTGGCGATCTACCGCTCGCGTTACCCGATCCTCGCCGACCGGGAGGCGGAGATGTACTTCGACGCCGCCGGCCGGCGGCTGGCCGCCGACTCGTACGCCTTTGGTTTCGGGCAGGCGAAGGAGCATTACGTCCAGCTGATGGCGCATCTGGAGGATCCGGAGCGGGTCGCGCCGCCGGAGGGGTATTCGCCGCCGTTTTATAAGGCGGACCGGGAAGCTGAGATGCGCCAGGCGCACGCGGTGTTCAGCGCCCGGTTGCAGGCGGCGAAGGACGCGGGGTGGACGCCGTGAGGCCGACGCTTGCCGCTGAGGGTCTGCGGGCGAACCTCACCCAGTACCTGACCACCACGTTCGCGCTCGCAGACGCGGGCGAACGCGAGGCACTCGCGACGTTCCTCAACCATCCCGAGCATGGGATCTTTCGCGGCCCCTACCTGCGGATCCGCACCCCGTTCCGGCCGGCGGCCGACGGCTGGCGCCGCCATCTGGAGTGGGTGCCGGCGAACTTCACCCCGTACGAGCATCAGGCCAACGCGTTCGAGCGGCTGAGCACCCTGCACGGCCCGGCCCGCCCGACGATGGTGACCACCGGCACCGGCTCGGGCAAGACCGAATCGTTCCTGATTCCCGTCCTCGACCATTGTCGCCGGGCGCGGCGGGCGGGCCGTATCGGGGTCAAGGCGCTGCTGCTGTACCCGATGAACGCCCTGGCCACCGACCAGACGTTGCGCATCAACGGTTATCTGGAGCAGGCCGGGCTCGCCGATGTGACCGCCGGCCTGTACATCGGTGATGTTCCCGAGGTCAGCTACCCGCGGGTGATGACGAAGCGGTCGGAGATGCGCCGCACCCCGCCGGACATCCTCGTCACCAACTACAAGATGCTCGATCTGCTGCTGCAACGCGCCGACGATCTGTCGTTGTGGGATGGCGCCGACCTCGCCTACGTCGTCCTGGACGAGTTCCACACCTATGACGGCGCTCAGGGCACCGACGTCGCGATGCTGCTGCGGCGTCTGGCCGCGGCGACCGGCAAGGCCGAGCCCGGCCGTCCGCTCGGCACGATCTGCCCGGTGGCGACATCGGCGACCCTGGGGGAGGGCAGCGGCGCCGACGGGGGAGCGGGCATCCGCGAGGTTGCCGGCCAGGTCTTCGGGGTGCCCTTCGAGGCGGAGGCGCTGGTCGGGGAGGCCCGCCGGAGTACCAGCGAGATCATCGGGAAGCTCGACTACGGTCTGCCCGTGCCCGACCCGGCGGAACTCGCGGCCATCGCAGACCCGGGCCGGGACCCGTCCGCGATGGGACGGATCGCCCTGGCCGTGCTCGGCGACGACAACATCGACCCCCGCCATCTCGGGGAGAAGCTGCGCGGTCACATCCTGACCGCGGCCGTGCTGGAGATCATCGGTGACCAGCCGACGACCGCCGGCGAGATCCTCGAACTGTTGCCGCGCCGGGGTGCCTACAGCTGGGGCGCGGCGCTGGCGACCGGGTCGGACCTGGCCGCGGCGGCGCTCGCCCGGTTCGTCGCGCTGCTGTCGAGCGCCCGGGTCTCCGACAAGCCCGACAGGCCCGACGATCCCGATGAGCGCGACTCTGCGCTGCGGCCGCTGGTCAGCGTGGAGACGCACCTGTGGGTACGGGCCGTGTCCCGGTTGCTGCGCGGCGTCGGGACGGCGCCCACGTTCGGCTGGGACGGCGAACCGCTGCGCGACCCCGACCCGGAAGCCTCCGACGCGGACGCGGTGGTCACCGACCGGCGCCAGGCGCGGCTCCCGGCGATCCACTGCCGGCACTGCGGCCGGTCCGGCTGGGCGGCCATCTCACCCGAACGCGATCCCGCCGAGCTCATCACCGACCCGGACAAGATCTACCGTGCCGGTGTCGGCGCGGACAAGCGCCAGGTCCGGGCATTGATCGCCGCCACCGCGAGCGAGATCGCGAACCCGAGTCGGGGCCTGCTGGTCCTGGAGGCGGCGGGCAGCCGGGTCCGGCCGTTCGACCCGGCGCGGGACGCACCCGGGCCCGACGCACCCGCGCCGGGCACCCCCGCGTCCGGCGACCGTGGCACGACACGCATCCGTGACGGCGTCGCCGTCCTCGGTGATCTTTCGGATGTCAGTGGAGCGCAGGCCGACCGCTGCCCGGCCTGCGGCCTGGACCAGGGCATCCGCTACCTGGGTGCCGGGCTCGCCACGCTCGCGTCGGTCGCGGTCACCCAGCTGTTCACCGGCGGTGAGCTCACCGGCCGGGAACGCCGGACGCTGCTGTTCAACGACTCGGTGCAGGATGCCGCGCACCGTGCCGGGTTCGTCGCCAACCGGTCGTACACGTTCTCGTTACGCTCGCTGCTCGTCGGTCAGCTGCGCCCCGGCGAACCGGTGGCGCTCAACGACCTGCTCGCCGATCTGATCGCCGCCGCGACCGACCCGGCGGCCGACCCCGGGACCCTGGCCGCGATCGTCCCGCCGGACCTGCACGACCAGCCCGGAATCGACGGGCTGCTCGCCGGTGAGCATGCCGGCGGCGCGGAGGTCTGGCAGCTGATCGGCGACCGGCTCGCCTTTGCAGCGATCATGGAGTTCGGCCTGCGGTCCCGGGCGGGCCGCACCCTGGAGCTGACCCGCACCGCCGCCGCCGAGGTCATCCTCGACGAACCGGAGAAGATCGCAGCGCTGTGCCGGGACGTGTTCCTGCACGGGCCGGTCACCACCGGCGCGCCCGCGGACGAGGCGACCTACCTGGCGTTCGTCCGCGGCGTGGGAGAGCGGCTGCGGATGCGCGGCGCGATCCGCCACCGCTGGCTCGACGGCTACCTCGGCCAGGCCGGGGCCCGCTGGCAGGTGTGGGGCGGGCGGCCCAGCGGTATGCCCGCGTTCCCCCGCGGGGTGTCCGCGCCGGCGTTCTTGGCGTCCGCGCCGAAGCGCCGCAGCGAATTCGACGTCCTGACCGCCCGCGGCGGCTGGTACCAGGACTGGGCGGTCCGCTGCCTGGAGCTGTCCCGGGAGCACGCCACCGACTACCTGACCCGGCTCCTACCCGTCCTCGCCGACGCCGGGCTGCTGGCGCGGCGGGTCGCCGACGACGCCACCACCGTCGTCTACGGGCTGCAACCCGGCCACATCCGGGTGACCCGGCTTGATGCCGGCGAGGTGGCTGCCGCCGGAGTCCGCTGCGACTCGTGCGCGTGGACGCAGACCGTGCCCCCGGCGCGGGTGGCCGACTGGGTCGGGCAGCGCTGCGGGCGGTACCGCTGCCCCGGCCGGCTCACCGCGGGCGCTCCCGCCGCTCCCGCCGGCGCTTCGGATGATGACGTTTCCACCGACTACTACCGGCGGCTCTACACCGAGGGCGGGATCTTCCGGGTCGTCACCGGCGAGCACACCGGCATGCTGACCCGTCCCCAGCGGGAGAAGGTCGAAAAGCAGTTCCGGGACGGCAGCCGGTACACCGACCCGAACGTGCTGTCGTGCACCCCCACCCTGGAACTGGGCATCGACATCGGCGACCTGTCGGCGGTGGTGCTGGCGTCGCTGCCGACCGGGCCCGCCAACTATGTGCAGCGGGCGGGCCGCGCGGGGCGGCGCAGCGGCAACGCGTTCGTGCTGACGTTGCTGGGCCGCCGCGAACGCGACCGCTACTACCTCACCGACCCACGGGAGATGATCGCGGGGGAGATCGTCCCGCCGGGGTGTTACCTGTCCGCCGTGGAGATCCTGCGCCGCCAGTATGTGGCGCACCTGGTGGATCTGACCGCCCGCGGCCGGCTCCCCGGCGTCCTGGCGCTGCCACGGTGGGCGTCGGCGCTGTTCGGCCCGTCCGGCTGGCTCGCCGCCTTCACCGAAGCCGCTCTCGCGGCTGGTGACACGCAGGTCACGGAGTTCCTCGGCCTGTTCGGCCCAAGCGGTTCTCCTACCGGGGTCAGCGCCCCCGCCGCCGCCGAACTTCGTGACTACGCGACCGGCGGGCTGGGCCAGGCCGTGCGGGCGGTGGAGGCCGAGTGGGACGGGCGCCTGGCCGACCTGCGCTACCGGCTCGACGCGATCGAGCGGGCCGCGGCGTTGCTGATCACCTCCGACCCCGACCAGGACCGTGAACACCGGGCGCTGCGGGCGGAACGCCGGGCGGTCGCCCGGCGGATCGCGGAGATCGGCAAGGCCTCGGCCCACGGCACCCTCGTCGAGTCCGGGCTGCTGCCGAACTACGCGCTGATCGACACCCGCACCGCGCTGGAGGCCACGCTCGCCTGGGAGGACCGCAGCGGCGAGGACAACCGGGTCTTTCACAGCGAGCTGCGGGAGTACAGCCGCCCGGCCCGTCCCGCGCTGGTGGAACTCGCCCCCGGCAACAGCTACTACGTGCTGGGCTACCGGCACACCGTCTCCGGGCTCGACATCGGCTCGCCCAAGCGGCCCGCCTACCAGCAGTGGCGGGTCTGCCCGGCCTGCGGCTACGTCCGCACCACGCTGGCCGCCGAGGACACCACCCGCTGCCCCCGCTGCACCGCCGCGGCGATCGCCGACGCGGGCAACCTGTTCACCGTCCTGCGGCCCACCACAGTCACCTCGCATGACCGGCGGGAGGACGCGAGGATCCGCGACGACTCCGACGACCGCGACATCAAGAGCTACACCACGCAGGTCGCGGTCGACATCGACCCGGCGGACGTCGACCGGTCCTGGCGGCACGACCATGTCACCTTCGGCGTCGACTACACCCGCCACGCCGTCATCCGCGAGTTCAATCTGGGCGCGGCCCGGTACGACCGGCCCGCCGGTGACACGTTCGCGGGTGTCGAGACGCGGCTCAACCCCTTCTACACGTGCACGTCGTGCGGCGGCACCACCAGCGACGGGCCGCCGCCGACGACAGGCCTGGCGCTGACCACCGCCACCTCGTCCGTCGGCGGCCCGGCTGGCGGTCGTGACAGGGCGGCCGACCACCACCGGCCGTGGTGCCGGTACCGGCGGGACCCGTATGCCGCGGAACACGTCGCCCTGGTCCTCGCCCACGAGCTGCGTACCGAGGCACTGCGCATCCTCGTGCCGGCGGTCACCGCCGCCGTGGCGGAGCGGATCGTCTCCTTCGCCGCGGCTCTGCGCCTGGGCATCGCAGCCCGTTACGGCGGTGATCCCGATCATCTGCGGGTCGTGGCGGCGGTCATGCCCGACCGCGACACCGGGCATACTCGCCGGTTTCTCGTCGTCCACGACATCCAGCCCGGTGGTACCGGCTACCTGCATCGGATCAGTGACCCGGACAGCTTCCGCGAGGTGCTGCAGGCCGCGCAGGCTGTGATCGAAGGCTGCCGCTGTGTCGGTGCGGGCAAACCGGCCTGCCACCGGTGCCTGCTGCGCTACGCCCGGGACAGGGAGTTCCCGCTGATGATCCGGGCCGAGGCGCTCGGCATGCTGCGGGGGCTCCTCGACCCGTGGACGGTCGGAGCGTCGGTGCGGACCGACGAGATCTCCCTGTTCGACCAGGTCGAGAGCGAACTGGAACTGCGGTTTCTGCAGGCTCTGCTCGACTGGGCCAAGCGCCCTGACAGTGCCCCGCAGACCAGGGCCAGCATCACCCGGGGAGCCGACCAGAACGGCGCCCGCATCGCCGATCTGCGGTTGGAAGCACCCGACGGCCAGGTCGTCCACTGGCGGATGAAGCTGCAGAACGCCATCCGCGGCACTCGACCCGACGTCCATTTCGTCCGCATGGACGCCGCCCCCGTCGAGGTCGCCGTGTACCTCGACGGGTATCGCTACCATGCGTCGCCCGAGCACAACCGGCTCGCCGACGACGCCGACAAGCGCACCCGGTTGCGCGCTCACGGTGTGCACGTTTTCCAGCTCACCTGGGATGACGTGGAGGACTGGCGCGGCACCGCCGGCGGCGCAGGCGGCGACCGGGCGCGGGTGTGGCCGCCCTACCACGGCCCCAGGCAGCAGGACGCCCGCGCGTACTACCAGCAGCGCACCGGACGCGACGGCGGGGAGCTCGCCGAGCTGGTCTGGGTGAACCCGATCGACATGCTGCTGGCCTTCCTGCGGGACCCGGACCCGCGGGTGTGGCGGGCCCGCGCCGAAGGTGCGCTCGCCGGCCTGCTGAAGCAACCGGGAGGGGTGGCGACCTCCGCGGACTCCCGGCACATCGCCGACCTGATCGCGCCGGCACTGCGCGGTGACGAGCTGCCGCTGCGCGGCATCGACCCGGTCATCCTCCTGCGGGTCGCCGACACCAACCGGTGCCCGCTCGTGCTGCTCATCGACGAGCGAGCCGGGGCCGCCAACCGGGTGTGGTCGGCCCTGGCGGTGGTCGACGACCGGCCGCAGACCATCACCGCCGACACCGCCGCGGACACCGACGATCACAAGGTTCGCTGGGCCGCCTGGCTGTACTGGACCAACCTGGTGCAGTTCCTCGACTCCGGCGGCGGGGACGGCGTCCAGCTCGCGTTCAGCGATCTCGACGCCTTCGACCCCGGGCTGCTCGCGGTCGCCGAAGGCACCGGGCTGCTGCCCGCGGCGCGGGCTCTCCCACTCGACGACGAGACCTCGTCGTGGCTCGGCCGGGCACCGTCCCAACCGTCCAGAGCGTCCAGACCGGTGGCGACCGGCGCCGAACCGGCTGACCATCGTTGGCAGGAGGTCCTGGACCTGCTTGACCCGGACGAACCCGGCCTGGAGTCGCTTGTCCGCGGCGTGCTGGCCCTCGGCGCGTCGGCTCATGGTGTGCCGGCTCATGGTGTGCCGCCGCCCGAGATCGGCTATGAGCTCGGTGACCAGGCGTGGCAGGCCGAGGTCGCGTGGCCCGCGGCCCGGGTCGCAGTGCTCCTGCGCGGCGCGGATTCCGGCCGGGGTTCCGGCGCGGGTTCCGGCGCGGGTTCCGACCCTGGTGCCACCGTCGACTCTGAGACCGCTGACCGGGACGCCGCCTACGCCGCGGCCGGCTGGGACGCCCGAACGGCCATCGAGTGGACCATCTCCGAACTCGCCGAAAAGATCGTAATGGTGGATGGAGCACGAGAGGACGTGGACCGGTGAGTGCCCAGGGCGGGGTGACGCTGCGGATCCTGGAGCGGGCGGACAAGGAGATCCTGGCGCTGTCACGCACCGAAAAGGGCGCGGTCTACGAGTTCCAGGACAAGTTCCGGCGTAATCCGCAGAGCCCGGGGCTGCACTTCAAGCAACTCAAGGGAGACCCGCGGCTGTGGTCGGCCCGGGTCGGCAACGATTTCCGGGCGTTGCTGCTGCACGTCGGTGCGCAGGATTACCTGCTCCTCTCGGTGCGCAACCGTAAGGACGTCTACGACAACCTCGACCGGTACCGCTACCAGATCAACCGGGTCACCGGCGGTATTGAGGTCGTCGACCTGTCCCCGGTCGGTGACAGCATTGTCGGGCGCCTCCTGCCGCCGGAGCCGGACGGCAACGCCGGGCAAGCCACGCAAGCCACGCAAGCCGTGAAAGCCACGCAAGCCGTGAAAGCCATGGAAAAGGCGGGGCCGCGCCCGCTCTTCGCGGATATCGCAGACCAGGTCCTGCTCGACCTCGGCGTGTCCGAACCGCTGATCCCGCTCATCCGGCGGATCGTCACCGAGGACGAACTGCTCGCCCTCGCCGACATCGCGCCCCAGCTCACTGCCGACGTCCTGCTGGCCTTACACGACGGCAAGACCTTCGAGCAGGTGCTGGAGGAGGTGACCGACCCCGTCCGTGCCGGTGAACCGGTCAACCCCGACGACTTCGCCGCCGCGGTGGGGCGTCCGGCAACCCAGGTCACCAGCGATGACGCCGCGCTGCGGGCGATCCTCGCCGAGTCGTTCGCCCGCTGGCAGGTCTTCCTGCACCCCACCCAGCGCAAGCTGGTCGAACGCCGGTACAACGGGCCGGCCAGGGTCGGCGGTGGCCCCGGAACCGGCAAGACCATCGTGGCGCTGCACCGCGCCCGCCACCTGGCCGAACGCCTGCCACCGGGGGACGACAAACCGATCCTGTTGACGACCTTCAACCGCAATCTCGCCGCGGACCTGCGCACCCGACTGCTGGCGCTGGCCGGGCCGGAGCTGGTCGCCCGGGTGGACATCATCAACATCGACAAGCTCGCCAGCAGGGTCGTCGCCGAAGCCGGGCTCGACGGCCGTCGCCGGATCGTCGATGACACGGTGGCCGTCGACCAGTGGCGGACCATGCTGTTCGAACTGGGCGAGACACGGTGGGAGCCGGAGTTCCTGGCCGGCGAATGGTCGCAGGTCATCCTCGGGCAGGTACTGAGCTCGCGGACCGACTATTTCAAGGCACGCCGACCGGGCCGTGGCCGTGCGCTCACCCGCCAGGACCGCGACGCCGTCTGGCGGCTCGCCGAACGGTTCGAAAAGCGCCTTGAGGACAACGGCGTGTGGACCTGGCGTCAGCTCGCCGGCCGCGCGGCACGCCTGGAGTTGGACCGCGAGGTGCAGATCCAGCGGACTTTTGGCCAACGGGAGGTCAGCGGGGAGAGCAGCTCCGGTTCCACCCCGCGCTACCGCTACCGGCACATCGTCGTCGACGAGGCGCAGGATCTCAGCGCCGCGCACTGGAAGATGCTGCGCGCCATGGTCCCCGCCATGGCGGACGACATGTTCCTCGTCGGCGACACCCACCAGCGCATCTACGACAACTACGTCACCCTGGGCAGCCTCGGGGTCAACATCCGTGGACGCTCAGCCAAGCTCACCCTCAGTTACCGAACGACGCGGCAGATCCTGGCCACGGCGTTGGAACTGCTCAGCGGCGAGACATATGACGATCTGGACGGTGGCGAGGAGAATCTTGCCGGATACCGCTCGCTGCTGCACGGTGGCCGCCCGGCGCTGCACGGCGTGGGCACCTGGGCCGAGGAACAGCAGCTGATCAGCCGGCAGATTCAGGCCTGGGGGACTGCGCTCGACGGCTCGATGACCGACGGCTCGATCGCGGTGTGTCTACCGACCAGACAGCTGGCCGGCGAGGTCATTCAACGGCTTTCCGAGGATGGCGTCACCGCCGTCGAGATCGGCCCCGACGGGCCGAAGCAGCATGACGGTGTGCACGTGGGCACGATGCACCGCTTCAAGGGGCTCGAATACCGAAAAATGATCATTGGTGGAGTGGGTGCGGGGCTGGTACCGCGTCGCGGCATCGAGCAGTACCAGGACATCGACCCCAAGCGCTACCAGCGGGAACGGACGCGCGACCGCTCCCTGCTCTTCGTGGCCGCGACCCGGGCCCGCGACGAGCTCGCCATCTTCTGGCACGGCACCCCGAGTCCTTTCCTTTCCGCCGTCACACACCCCTGATCGGCCGTGCGCGGCCGATCGTGGAGATCGTGATCGGCGTTTGTTTGTCGTCAGGTACGGTTTTCGGCCGGATTGGCGTACCTGACGACAAACTCGCGCCGATCTTGTTGACGGACGATATCCGTTCTCAGCGCAGGTGGTCCTGCCAGTCGGCGGGCACCCGCCCGACCGGGCCAGGCGTCGGTTGGCCCAGTGGGTGATGCTCGGGCGGCGCCAGCGGCGGCCCGTCGTAGAACTGTTCGGTCTGGTAGTCCCAGAACCAGGTCTCGCCTGGCTCGAAGCTGCGGATCAGCGGATGGCCGGTTGTGGCCGCGTGCGCGCTCGCGTGCTGGGAGGGGGAGGAGTCGCAGCAGCCGATGTGGCCGCATCGGGCGCAGCGACGCAGATGGAACCACCATCCGGGGCCGTTGCCGGCGGTGCATTCGGCGCATCCCGTTCCGCTCGGTGTCGCGGACGGATCGATCGTGGTCACCTCAGTCATGCGGCTCACCTCGCTCTTGCGGCTCGCTCGGTCATACGGTCGCTTCATCGGCTGGCTGGGCAGGCAGCCGCACCCGGAAGCGGGTGTCACCGGGCACTGACTCCACTGACAGGTCGCCGTGGTGTTTGGTGACCACGATGCGCCAGGAGATGTCCAGGCCCAGACCGGTGCCCTCGCCCACCGGTTTGGTGGTGAAGAACGGTTCGAAGATCCGGTCACGGATCTCCGGTGCCACGCCCGCCCCGGTGTCCGCGATCTCGACCACCAGGTGGTCGATCACCAGGTGGTCGACGGCCAGGTGGTCCTGGCTGGATGTCGTGCGCACGGTCAACGTGCCGGCGCCGTCCATGGCGGCGACCGCGTTGTCGATCAGATTTGTCCAGACCTGGTTGAGTTCGGCGGCATAGGCGGGGATCTTCGGTAGCGTCCGGTCGTAGTCCCTGACAACGGTGATGCGCTCGCCGATCGTGCCGGCGAGCATGACCAGGGTGCTGTCCAGCAGCTCGTGGACGTCGACCCGCTGGTAGGGCGCGCGGTCCAGCTGGGAGTACTGCTTGGCGGCGGTCACCAGGGTCGAGATCCGAGTCGTGGAGTCCTCGATCTCGTTCACGAGTAGCTCGGTTTCGACCGTGTAGTTGAGCCACCGGACGGCACCTTCGAGTATCGCGCCGGGGACGCTGGCCGTGACCTGGTCCAGCCAGGCAAGGTCGAGACCGGCCTGGACGAAGGTCGGGGCGAGATCCCACCCGCCGGCGATGCCGTGTTCGTCGAGCCAGTCGGTGACCGCATCCTCCCTGTCGCCGACCTCCAGCGGAGTCAGAACGGGCGCCTTCGCGACCCGCTCCACCGCCTCCTCCTGCAGTCGGATCAGGGTTTCCAGGGTGGCCCGGTCGTAGGGTCCCGAGGCGATCAAGCCGAGTTTGTGCCGCATCCCGGCGACCCGCTCCCGCAACGCCGACGTGGCCCGTACCGCGGCGGCGGCCGGATTGTTCAGCTCATGGGTGAGCCCGGCGGACAGGGAGCCCAACGCCAGCAGCCGTTCCCGCTGACCGACCGCCTGCTGGGTGGTCCGCATGCCGAGGAACAACCCCTCCAGCATGTGCACGGCCATCGGGAACCATTCGTGCATCAGCCGCGCCAGCGCATCCGCCGGGAGCACGAAGAAACGCGACGGCTCGCTGGCCCGCAACGAGGCGCTGTAGACCTGCGGCACACGGTCGCCCAGGTAGGCCTGAAAGGCGCCCGTGTACACGCCGCGCTGGGATGTGCGGTTGATTTCCACGTCGTCGGCACCGATCCGCCGTGACATCACCAGCGCGCCCTCGATGAGCACGTAGAAGCAGGTGGCAGGCTCGCCTTCGGTGAAGACCTGTCCTGGTCCGATGGACTCGGCGCGTCCTTGCGCGCACAGCCAGGCCAACTGGTCCTCGGTGAGTTTCTCGAACAGGAACAGCGTGCGGAGCTCGTCCGGGCTGCACGCCGTCGAGGTGGCCGAGGTGGCCGAGGTGGTCGGAGGCGCGGTGGCGCTCTGCGCCGGGTCGGTCATCGCTTGTCCAGATACCGGTGGACCAGGGTGATGGCCATAGCACCCTCACCGACCGCGGACGCGACTCGCTTCACCGACTCGGCCCGCGCGTCGCCGGCCACGAAGACACCCGGAACGCTGGTCTCCAGGTGGTACGGATCCCGGTCCAGGGGCCATCCGCGGGGTCGTTGTCCGTCGACCACGAGGTCAGGGCCGGCTATGACGAATCCGCGGCCGTCGCGGACGATCACGCCGTCCAACCAGTCGGTGCGCGGCGCCGCCCCGATGAAGACGAACAGCCACTGCGCATCGACCGTCTCCGTCGCACCGGTCGCATTGTCACGGAGCGTCAGCTGCTCCAGGTGTTGCGTGCCATGGCCGGCGACGACCTCGGTGCAGGGCCGTACTGAGATCGCCGGGATGCCGGCGATCTGCTCGATGAGGTAGTGGGACATGGACGCTTCCAGCGACAGGCCGCGGACGAGCATGACCACCGAGCGGGCGTGCCGGGCGAAGTACACCGCCGCCTGCCCGGCGGAGTTCGCCCCGCCGACGATGTAGACCTCCTGCCCGGCGCAGCCGGACGCCTCGGTCAGCGCGGAGCCGTAGAACACGCCGCGGCCGGTCAGCGTCTCCAGCCCGGGAGCCGCCAGCTGCCGGTAGGACACGCCGGTCGCCAGGATGACCGTGTGGGCGTCGATTTGTCCACTGTCGGCGAAGTGCACCGTCCGCGCCGAGCCGTTGGCCTCCAGGCCGACGACGTCACGGGCGGTGAGTACCTCGGCGCCGAATTTGGTTGCCTGCCGGCGGGCACGGTCGGTGAGCTGCGCCCCGGAGACTCCGTCGGGGAAGCCGAGATAGTTCTCGATCCGTGAGCTCTGTCCGGCCTGGCCACCGGTTGCGGTCCGCTCGACCAGCACGGTCCGCAGCCCTTCGGATGCGCCGTACACGGCCGCGCCCAGGCCCGCCGGACCCCCGCCGATGACGATCACGTCGTAGAAGTCGGCGGCCGGCGCGGTGCTGAGCCCGACCCGGTTGGCGAGTTCGGAATCGGTGGGCTCCACCAGTGCCTCGCCGCTTTCGGTGATCACAACCGGGAGGGTGACGCCGTCCGCTCCGGCCGCGGCCAGCAGCCGCTCGCCTTCCGGCTCGTCGGCGAGGTACCACCGGTAGGGCACCTGGTTGCGGGCGAGGAAATCGCGGACCTCGTGCGACCGCGCCGACCAGCGGTGGCCGACGACCTTGGTCTCCGGCACGGGCCGATGGTCCGTGGTGCGCCAGGCGTCGAGCAGGGCGTCCACGACCGGGTAGAGCTTCTCCTCCGGCGGATCCCACGGCTTGAGCAGGTAGTGGTCCAGATCGACGACGTTGATGGCGTCGATCGCGGCATCGGTGTCGGCGTACGCGGTCAGCAGCACCCGCCGGGCCGTGGGGAACAGGTCCATCGCCTGTTCGAGGAACTCGATGCCGTTCATCCGCGGCATGCGGTAGTCGGCCAGAATCACCGCGACCTGGTCGCCGCGCAGCTTCAGCTCGCGCATGGCGTCCAGCGCCTGCTCGCCCGACTCGGCTCGGATGATCCGGTGGTTCTCACCGTAGCGCCGTCGCAGGTCGCGGCTGACCGCACGGGAGACGCTCTGGTCATCGTCGACGGTGATCAGTGCCGCGCGCACGGCCGAACGGGGCGCCGTCATGGTTAACCAGTCAAGCACGTGCGGCCCGTCCCCGGCAGGTCGTCGCGGCAACGACAATCCTCTGTCGGGGTTATCGGAACCTCAGCGCCCGCCCAGACCGGCCTCCTCCAGGTCCAGGTCGCGTTGCAGGCGTCGACGTGTCGTATCGCTGACCTGGTGGGCGTCATACAGGCGGCGTAGCTCGGTGCTCTGCACGGCGATCACCTCGCGGCGCAGCTCGCGGTATACCTGGAGGAGGGTCCTGCCCGGCTGGTCGTCGTTGTGCTCGGTGGGTTGCTCCAGGCGTGCGTGGAGGTTGCGGCGCACGCGGTCGATGGCCGCCTCCGGGACGGTATCCAGCCCGGTGATGTCGTCGAGGTGGGTGAGTCCGGCGTGGATGAGTCGGTCGCGGGTACGGGTTTCCTCCCGGGCGGTGTGCTCGGGTTCGAGGGCGAGTCCGGAGCGGCTCACGACGTGGGCAAGGCTCAGACCCTGGAGGACGAGAGTGAAGACGACGACGGCGGTGGTGAGGGTCAGGATCAGAGGGCGCCCGGGCAGTGGGGTGCCGTCGGTGGCGGTGAGCGGGATGGACAGGGCTGCGGCCAGCGGCATCACGCCCCGGGTGCCGGCCCAGGTCACCACGCCCGCCAGGCGCCAGGACGGGCGGCCGCTGGTGGGCCTGACCGCCGCGGACAGCGGGAACATCCACACCACCCGCAGGGCGATCAGAGTGGCGGCGATGGCGAGTGCCTGCAGCGGCCACAGACCGGTTCCGGCCGGGAGTTCACGGATCAGGGACGGCAGTTCAAGGCCGACGATGCTGAAGACGACGCTCTCCAGCAGGAAGATCACCACTGCGTACACGGCGTGCAGCTGCAGCCGGATATGGGCGTCACTGAGCTGGTGCCCGGACCGGCCTAGCAGCACGCCCGCGACCACGACGGCGGTGATCCCCGACATGTGCGCGGACTCGGCGAGCACATAGGCGGTGTACGGGGTGATCAGGGCGATCACGGTCTCCAGCACGGGGTCGGTGGTGCGGCGGCGGATGGCCGCGACCACCACCGCGACCACCGCGCCGATCGCACTGCCACCGCCCGCAAGCAGGACGAACTCACCGCCGACCACGTCCCAGCTGACCGCGCCGGAGGCCGCCGCGACGGTGACGGCGACCTTGAAGAGCACCAGCGAGGTGGCGTCGTTGAACAGGCTCTCCGCCTGTACCAGTACCTGCACCCGGCCGGGAAGCGCGAGCCTGCGGCCGAGCGCGGTGACCGCGACCGGGTCGGTACTGGCCAGCACCGTGCCCAGCACGAAAGCCATGGCGACCGGCAACGGCGTGAGCGCAGCGGTCACCGCGCCCACGGCGGCGGAGGAGGCCAGTACCAGGCCGAACGCCAGAACAACGACCGGCCGCCACACCATGCGCAGGTCGCGCAGGGACAGCTCCTCGGCGGAGGCGTACAGCAGCGGAGGCAGGACGACCAGACCGATGGTCTGCGGAGCTATGTGCAAGGCAGGAGTGCCCGGCATGAGCGCCACTGCAAGACCGGCCAGCACCAGCAGCGGTGGAGCGGGCACCCGCCAGCGGCGTGCCCCGGTGGCTACCGCGGTTGCCAGCACCACAAGAAAGAGGACTGTCCCCACCGCACGCATCCGCCGAACCTCTGGTCCGTGATCGGGGTTGCTGCCGCGGATCGCTGCAGTCCATCCCCCACGCCGACCAGGCTTCCCGGCACACCTGAAGCAGACTTTATCAATTCCTCAGCTGTTTCGTGCGGTGGGATCGGTGCAGGGGCGCGTCAAGACGACATTTCGCACCTGCTTACTCACGCTGCGGGTCAATGGTCGCCACCGCGAAGCCGCAGGCTGTCACGCAGCGGTGGACCTGATCACAGCGGCGCTGGCCGACACGCGGGTCGTGGTCGTCAACGGTGCCCGCCAGGTTGGCAAGAGCACCCTGGCTGAGGTCGTGCTGCGGGCGCGGGCCGACGGGGTAGCCCGGTTTCTCGATGACCCGGCGACACGGGCCGCGGTGTCGCGGGACTGTTGCCGGTCGCTCTTTGGGAACGATGTGAATCTGGTGTTGTGGTAGGAGCATCGGATTCACATCGTTAAGAGCAATGCCGTTGACTTAGGGCTGGGCTGGGC